>CALFPN010000186.1 GCA_937919015.1 uncultured Clostridia bacterium | reverse complement strand
TCATGTACATGATTTTGCAAAAGGGGGGTCAAGGGGAATCATTCCCCTTGCGGAGTGTGAGGCAGTGCCTCACGGTTTTAGATAATATTAAAGTGAATTAAAGGAGAGAAAAAAATGAAAGTTCTTGTACTGAATTGTGGCAGCTCTTCCCTGAAGTATCAGCTGATCGACATGGAAACAGAAGGCGTACTGGCAAAAGGTCTGTGTGAAAGAATTGGGATCGAAGGTTCCAGATTGAAACACCAGCCCGCTGGCAAAGATGCAGTGATCTTCGATGACTACCAGGAAAACCACAGCGTATCCGTTAAAATGGTTCTGGATGCACTGACAAACCCTGAATACGGCGTAGTAAAGAGCATGAAAGAAATCAACGCAGTTGGTCACCGTGTAGTACATGGTGGTGAATACTTCGCAAACTCCGTAGTAATCACACCCGAAGTTATTGAAGCAATTGAAAAATGCTGCGATCTGGCACCTCTGCACAACCCCGCAAACCTGATCGGTATCCATGCTTGTGAAGAAATCATGCCCGGCGTACCTCAGGTAGCAGTATTCGATACAGCTTTCCATCAGACAATGCCCGAAAGAGCTTATATGTACGCTCTGCCTTATGAATACTATGAAAAATACAAAGTAAGAAGATATGGCTTCCACGGCACATCCCACAGATTCGTTTCCGAAGAAGCTGCAAAAATGCTGGATAGACCTTACGACCAGACAAAGACAATCACTTGCCACCTGGGCAACGGCGGTTCCGTTTGTGCAGTAAGAAACGGCAAATCCATCGATACAACCATGGGTTTCACACCTCTGGAAGGTCTGGTAATGGGTACCAGAGCTGGTGACGTTGACGTTGCTGCTGTAACCTACATCATGAAGAAAGAAAACCTGTCCGTAGATGAAATGGATAACATCCTGAATAAGAAATCCGGCGTACTGGGTATCTCCGGCGTATCCTCCGACTTCCGTGATATCGAAGAAGCAGCAGAACATGGCAATGACAGAGCAGAAACAGCTCTGGACGTATTCGCTTACAAAGTAGCAAAGAGAATCGGTGCTTACGCTGCAGCTATGAACGGCGTTGACTGCATCGTATTCACAGCTGGCCTGGGTGAAAACTCCGCTACAACAAGAAGAGCAATCTGCGACTACCTGGGCTTCCTGGGCGTTCACATCGACTCCTACAACAACTCTCTGAGAGGCAAAGCAATGGAAATCTCCGCTCCCGACTCCAGAGTAAGAGTACTGGTTATCCCTACAAACGAAGAATTGGTTATTGCAAGAGATACAAAGGAACTGCTTGACAAATAATCGGAATGCCTATATAATATATCGGTACGACTGTTTAGGGGTGATTTAACATGAGAATCGAAATGGGATATTTGTTCAACAGAAAGGGTTCTACCCTGCCTGTAGAGCTGGTTGAAACAATCGATGATGTGAAGGATTATCCCGACGTAGTGGAATTTGTAGAGCCTGTAAGAATTGAGGGAACTCTTAAGAATGAAGACGATGTTTTCGTTCTGGATGCAAAGGGTGAAACGACAGTGCTGATGGAATGTGGCTGTTGTCTTGCCCCTGTCAGAAAAGAGCTTTGCTTCGAAATTAAGGAACGTTTTGCTCATACAGGTAGAGACGACGAAGAGACAGAAACTTTTACGGGAGATCAGATCGATCTTGCGGATTTTGTGAAAAGAGGTATCATTGGAGAACTTCCTATGAAAGTCGTTTGTAGGGAGGACTGCAAGGGGCTCTGTCCTATCTGCGGCAAGGATCTGAATGACGGCGATTGCGGATGTGACCGCACGATCAGGGATCCTAGGTTCGAAAGTTTGAGGGCTCTTTTCAATGATGACGAGGAGGTGTAGAAATGGCTGTACCCAAAGGTAGAGTGTCTAAATCCAAAAGAGACAAGAGAAAAGCACAGAGCTGGAAAATCGCAACACCCAATCTGGTAAAATGCAGCAAATGCGGTGAACTGATGGTTCCTCACCAGGTTTGCAAAGCTTGCGGTGCTTACAACAAAAAAACAATCGTTAAAGTTGGCTAATTTGCAGCTTTGAGATTCTGGGCGACCTTTTGGTCGCCCTTTGTTGTTCCACAAAGAAAGTCGTTTTCATGTGATAAAATACCAAAAAGGTTATCAGATTTGGTGTTTTATTGGATGAAAACAAAGCTCTGTTTGTGACAAAACAATTGGGTTTGTCACGGGAAACGCATTGTTTTTTCAGCGTGTTTTCGATATACTAAAAGATAAAGCATGGAAAAAATACCACAGAAAGGTGGAAAAAATATGGAGAAAAGAATTATTGTGGCACTGGACGCTATGGGCGGAGACTATGCTCCTGTGGAAACAGTCAAAGGTGCGGTAGATGCTGTCAAAGAACTGAATGTAGATATCAAGCTGGTAGGCCCTGCAGATGTGGTAAATGCAGAACTGGCGAAATATGCATATGACAAGGAACGCATTGAGGTGGTACATGCCCCCGGCGTGATTGGTACAGATGAAGCGCCTACCATGGCCATTCGCCGCAAAAAAGATTCCTCTCTGGTTGTAGGTCTGAATCTGGTGAAAAAAGGGGAAGCAGACGGTTTTGTTTCTGCCGGCAGCACGGGTGCGATCTTGGCAGGCGGTTTGTTTATCGTAGGCAGGCTGGAAGGAGTGGAAAGACCGGCACTGGGGACTTGTCTGCCCAATAAAAAGGGATTTTCGTTCCTGATTGACTCCGGTGCAAATGTGGACTGCAAACCGCAGTATTTGGAACAGTTCGCAAAAATGGGCTCTGTTTACGCAGAAAATGCGCTGGGTATGAAAAATCCCAGTGTGGCTCTGGTGAATATTGGCGCAGAAAAAGAAAAAGGCAATGCGCTGACGAAGGAAACTTACGAGTTGCTGGAACAGGCAGAAGGCATCCATTTCATTGGTAATATTGAACCCAGAAATATTCCCTTTGGTGAAGCAGATGTCATTGTCTGCGATGGTTTTGTGGGAAATACGGTGCTGAAACTGTCCGAAGGCATGGCAAAAACCATGGTGGATATCATCAAAGGTGAAATTACGAAGGGTGCGTATAAATTTGCAGCAGCGATGTTGAAGAAACCCTTCAGAAATGTGAAAAATTTTCTGGATGCAGATGAGGTTGGCGGTGCGCCTTTTATCGGTCTGAAATCTCTGGTGGTCAAGGCCCACGGCAGCTCCAATGCCAAGGCCATCAAGAATGCCGTGCGCCAGTGTGTAGTGTTCACAGAGGCGGATATCATCGGCAAAATCAAGGACAAACTTTGATGAAGAATCTGTAAATTTTTTCTGAATTTTCCTGAATTCCTGCTGACAAAAACGGGGAAATAGGATATAGTAAATAAGACATTATTTTTGAAATGAAACGTATGGAGGTATAAATTATGGATGAATCTTTAGTAATGAGCGTAATTGCTGAACAGCTGGGCGTACCCGCGGAATCTTTGTCTGCAGAAACAGCATTTGCTGACCTGAACGCAGACTCTCTGGAACTGTTCCAGATCATCATGGCACTGGAAGAAAAATTTGAAATCGAATTTGATAACGATAGAGCAGAAAGCATCAAACTGGTAGGCGATGTACTGGATTACATCAAAGAACTGGTTGCTGCTAAGGAAGAAGAATAATTATGAATCATCTGAATCTGGAAGAATTTGAACGAAAAATAGAATATCGTTTTTCGGATAAAAGCTTGCTGATTCTGGCACTGACACATAGTTCCTATGCCAACGAGATCAAAAAAGGAAAGCATGAGAACAATGAACGACTGGAATTTTTGGGGGATGCTGTGCTGGATATGGTGGTCAGTGAATATATGTACCGCCATTTCCCCAAAATGCCGGAAGGCGAACTGACAAAACTGCGAGCGGCAGTAGTCTGCGAAGGCTCTTTGGCGGAACTTTCCAGAAAACTGGGCGTAGGTCGTTGTCTGCTTCTGGGCAAAGGGGAAGAAAGTACCGGTGGCAGAAACAGAGATTCCATTCTGGCAGATGCCTTTGAGGCGATTATTGGTGCTATTTGTATCGACGGCGGTATAGAAGCAGTCACAAGGTATATCATGGGTTTCATGGTGGACCAGATCGAACATACGAAAAATAATTTCCGTAATCTGGACTGCAAGACCCATCTGCAGGAAGTGATCCAGAAGATCAGCAAAGTGCCCTTGAAATATGCCATTGTAGATGAACAGGGCCCTGACCATAATAAGGTGTTTGTGGCAGAGGTGACCCATGATGGTCGTGTGCTGGGCACAGGCAGTGGCAGAAGCAAAAAAGAAGCGGAACAGAACGCTGCAAATAACGCATTGGAGCATATGAACCGCTGAAGGCGGGGTATGCTCGAGGGTGTTGTAAACAAAGAATTTGAACCTTAATCCTTTTCTGGATTAAGGTTTTTCTTTTCCCAGAAGAAAACTGTGATTTTTGTGAAATAATTACTGACAAGAAATTTTTAATATGGTACAATAGGGGAACAAAAGTTCTTGTTTTGGAGGTGAGTTTATGCCAAGATTTGAGGTGGTCAGCCCCTATCAGCCGACCGGTGACCAGCCGGAAGCGGTGGAAAAACTGGCGAAGGGATTTCTGGAAGGAAAGAAATTCCAGACCTTGCTGGGGGTTACAGGTTCAGGGAAGACCTTTACCATGGCGAATATTATTGAAAAAATACAGAAGCCGACACTGGTCATTGCTCACAACAAGACATTGGCGGCTCAGTTATATAACGAATTGAAAGAATTTTTCCCTCATAATGCGGTGGAATATTTTGTGTCCTACTATGACTACTATCAGCCGGAGGCCTATGTGCCCAGTACGGATACCTATATCGAAAAGGATTCCTCCATCAATGATGAAATCGATAAACTCCGCCATTCTGCAACGGCGGCTCTGGTGGAACGGGAAGATGTCATCGTTGTTGCCAGTGTATCCTGCATTTATGGTTTGGGCGATCCTGAGGAATACTATGGGATGATGCTTTCTCTCCGTCCCGGCATGGAAAAGGACAGAGACGAAGTGCTTCGCGCTTTGGTGGATATGCAGTATGATCGCAACGATATGAATTTTGAACGAGGTACTTTCCGTGTGCGGGGCGATGTGGTGGAGGTATTCCCCATCGGCTCCTCGGAACATGCGGTTCGTGTGGAATTTTTTGGTGATGAAATAGACAGAATAACAGAAATCGATGTGCTGACAGGTGAAATCCTTGGTACGAGGAATCATATTTCCATTTTCCCTGCTTCCCATTACGTAACAGCTCCGGATAAAATGAAAATTGCCATCGAACGGATCGAAGCGGAGCTGGAAATGCGTTTGGCAGAATTGAAGCGGGAGGACAAGCTTCTGGAAGCCCAGCGGCTGGAACAGCGCACCAATTATGATGTGGAAATGCTGAAGGAAATGGGCTTTTGTACGGGCATTGAAAACTATTCCCGCCATCTTTCTTTGCGTGAAGCGGGCAGTACACCTTTTACACTGATTGACTTCTTCCCTGATGATTTTCTTATCATTGCCGATGAGTCCCATGTATCCATTCCGCAGATCCGTGGGATGTATGAGGGCGACCGTTCCCGAAAGACCACACTGGTGGACTATGGTTTCCGCCTGCCTTCTGCATTGGACAACCGTCCGCTGAAATTTACAGAATTTGAAAGTAAAATCAATCAGTTGCTGTTTGTTTCCGCTACCCCTTCTGTTTATGAAAAAGACCATTCGGAACAGACGGCAGAACAGATCATCCGTCCCACAGGGCTTCTGGACCCTGAAATCTCCGTGCGTCCCATTCATGGACAGATCGATGACTTGTTGATGGAAGTGCGAAAAACAACGGAAGCGGGGGATAAAGTTCTTGTTACAACATTGACGAAGAAAATGGCGGAACGTCTGACGGATTACCTCAGAGAAGCCGGTGTCCGTGTTCGTTATCTCCATTCTGATATTGATACGCTGGAACGACTGGAGATCATTCGAGATTTGCGTATGGATGTATTCGATGTACTGGTTGGGATCAACCTGCTGCGAGAAGGTCTGGATATTCCTGAAGTCAGTCTGGTTGCCATTTTGGATGCGGATAAGGAGGGCTTCCTCCGTTCCGAAACATCCCTCATTCAGACCATCGGCCGTGCGGCGAGAAATGCCAATGGACGTGTTATCATGTATGCCGATGTGATGACGGAAAGCATGGATAAGGCGATTACAGAAACCAACCGCCGCCGTTCCATTCAGGAGGCTTATAATGAAGCGCATGGCATCATTCCACAGACCATCAAAAAGAAAGTGCATGACGTGATCCAGATCACCAAAACGGCAACGGAAAAACAGAAATTCGGTCTGGAAAAAGACCCGGAATCCATGAGCGCCGAGGAATTAAATAAACTCATTAAAAAGCTGGATAAAGAAATGAAGCAGGCTGCTATGGAACTGCAGTTTGAGCGAGCGGCAGAACTGCGTGATAAGATATTGGAATTGAAAAAGTTATTGTAAGACCTTTGGGGAAACTTTCTTTTCTTAGGAAAAGTTTCCCCAAACCCCTTCAAAAACCCGCTTGTAAGGCATTGCAGGGCTTTGCCCCTGCACCCCACAAGCCTTTGAAAAGGCTTGACCGAAACT
>CALFPN010000185.1 GCA_937919015.1 uncultured Clostridia bacterium | reverse complement strand
ACGGGATAAATGACTGTCCCGGGTTTCCAGATATCTTTTCCCATTTGAATTTCTCCTTTCATGGGTCGGTTTTGTTCTAAGTGTTTCTATCTTAGTATGAAGGCGGTCGGTTTGTAAAGAGAAAAACGAAATTTGCTTGTAAATCAAGGGCTGCTTCGGTATGATAAAACAAGAGAAGAATTTGTTTTTTTAGGAGGAATGTTATGAACCTACCTTTGGAATATACGGAAAAAATGAAAGTCCTTCTGGGGGAAGCATATGATGATTATATCGATTCCTTTGAAGAAGGAAGATTTTATGGCCTCAGAGCCAATACGCTGAAAATTTCTGCGGAAGCGCTGCAGGAAAAAGGTGTGTTCACCCTGACCAATGTGCCATGGTGTGAAAGCGGCTTCTATTATGAAGGGGAGGAACGCCCCGCCAAGCATCCTTATTATCATGCGGGCCTGTATTATCTGCAGGAGCCCAGTGCCATGAGCCCCGCGGCGACCCTGCCTATTGAAGAAGGGGACGTTGTTCTGGATTTGTGCGCTGCCCCCGGCGGCAAGACCACCCAGCTGGCGGCCAGACTGAATGGCACAGGTCTTTTGGTTGCCAATGACATCAGCGCGGGACGGGCGAAGACGCTTCTCAAAAATGTGGAGTTGATGGGGATTCGCAATGCCATTGTCATGAGCGAAACCCCTGAAAAGATCGCGAACCGTCTGCCTGCATTTTTCGATAAGATTCTGGTGGATGCCCCCTGCAGCGGCGAGGGCATGTTCCGCAAAGAGCCGGATATGGTGAAAAGCTGGGATGCAAAAATGCTGGAATTCTGCCGTACAGAACAGGCAAAGATTCTGGAAGCCTGCGCACCCATGCTGAAGGAGGGCGGCATGCTTCTGTATTCCACCTGTACCTTTTCTCCAGAAGAAAATGAAAAAAGCATCGGCGATTTTCTGGAAAATCATTCGGAATTTGAACTGGTGCCCATTGAAAAGAAAAATGGTTTTGTGGCAGGGCTTTCTCCCTTTGAAGCCTGCGCCAGACTATATCCTCATAAGCTGAAAGGGGAAGGCCATTTTCTTGCGCTTTTAAGGAAGAAGGAAGCGGAAGGGGAAAAAACTGTTCCCGCAGAAGATGGCAAATGGACGAAACAGATGGATGCCTTTGTGGAATTTGCCAAGGATATGCTGCAAGAAATGCCGAAAGGTATTTATCAGATTTATGGCGACGGTCTGTATCTTCTTCCCGAGGGTACACCGAAACTGGATAAGCTTCGTGTCCTTCGTACAGGCTGGATGCTGGGCACGTTGAAAAAAGACCGCTTTGAACCTTCTCAGGCCTTTGCCATGGGGCTGAAAAAGGAAGAGGTGAAAAACGTAGTGGATTTTCCGCTGGAAGATGACAGAGTCATTCGTTATCTGAAAGGGGAGACGGTCGAAGGAGCGGGGAAAGACGGTTGGACACTGGTCTGTGTGGATGGTTTCCCTTTGGGCTGGGCAAAGATGCAGAAGGGCAGACTGAAAAATAAATATGCAGTCAGCTGGAAATGGGAATGAGCTGTACTCAATACGGAGACATTTGTGCGATTAACATTGACAAATCTGAAATCATCTGTAAAATAGAACTATCGTACAAAATTCAGAAAACTTTTTACAAAGGAGGAATCCCAAATGGCATTGAAATATATTGGTACAAGGGACAAAAATATTACAGCAACAGCATCTCAGGCGATCCTGCGGGGCATTTGCCCTGATGGCGGTTTGTATATCCCCGAAGTGATCCCTCAGATGGATAAATCTCTGGAAGAATTGGGAAGGATGAATTATCAGGAACTGGCTTATGAAGTATTGTCCAAATATCTGGATTTTACAGAAGAAGAACTGAAAGCCTGTATCAACGGTGCCTATGACGAAAAATTTGATACGGCGGAAATCGTTCCAGTGGTGAAAAAAGGGGATGCCCTGTTTCTGGAACT
>CALFPN010000184.1 GCA_937919015.1 uncultured Clostridia bacterium | reverse complement strand
CATGGGAATGGTCAGCATATGGGGCAGACCAAAGGGCAGCAGCAGACGTTCCAGCGTGCCATAGATAAAGGGTGCCAGCACAGAAGATGTGGCAGAGGAATTGGCGATCCAGATCCCGAAGGCATTGATCCCCGTCTGTATCAAAGGCCAAACCACCGCCAGCACCAGAGAAACGATGGCGGAATAAAAAATGATGGCCAGCGGAACAAAGCGTTTGCCGTTAAAAAACGCCAATGCTTCCGGCAGTTTACGGAAATTGTAATATTTATTATAGACAATGCCCCCCAAAAAGCCGGAAATGATACCGACGAAGACCCCCATGTTCAAGGCCGGTGCCCCCAGAATAGAAGTAAAATAATTTTTCACCAGCATCTCCTGACCAAAGAAGGAAGAAACCACTGCGGTTTCATCAGCCAGCATATCATTATTCACCCCGAACACAGCCCCGGTGATACAGTTGATGAGGATAAACGCAATGATTGCCGCAAAGGCACCGCCGGCTCTTTCCTTTGCCCAGGAACCGCCAATGGCTGCCGCAAACAGAATATGCAGATTGATGATGACCGCCCAACCAATGCTTTCCATGGTAGAACCGACGATCATCAGGAAGGACAGATCTGTCATCTGCAGCAGCTTCCCAATACTGAGCATGATACCGGCTGCAGGCATAACAGCGATGACAGTCATCAGAACCTTCCCCAGCTTCTGCAGAAGATCAAAATTGATGCCGCCTTTCTTTTCCTCTGTTTTAGAAATCGTTTCTTTTTCTGTTTTTTCCGCCCCAGCGGATCCTTTTTCTTCCAGCGTGATTACGCTATCCTTCCCCGCCAACACATGGCCTTTTGCCATACGCAGGGGGATATTCTCCGTAAGATTACAAAGCAGGATCGGTGTGATAGACGGGATCTTTTTCTGTTCCAGAAAGCGCAGATCCACTTCCGCCACCAGATCGCCGGCCTTGACCATGTCGCCGGCCTTCACGTGGCTGGTAAAACCCTTCCCCTCCAGAGTAACGCTGTCCAGCCCCACATGGACCAGAACCTCCAGCCCATCTTCGGAAACAAATCCATAGGCATGCAGTGTTTCCGCTATCGTTTCCACCTTCCCGCTGATAGGGGCATAGATCTTCCCATCCTCAGGAAGGATGGCAATACCCTCTCCCAGCATTTTCTGCGAAAAAACCGTATCGGGAACCTGTTCCAAAGGAACAGCCCGACCACTCATGGGTGCCAGAATTTTTCCGGCCCGTTTAGCATCCATTTTACTGTTCATCGTTTCGCTCCTTTTTCCTGTAGTTTCTGGCCTTACTTTGTCCAAAGTCTGCAGGATTCATCCCATAAACAGCAAAAAAATTTCTGAAAAACCAGAAAATGGAAAAAGCAGTCCTTTTGGGACTGCTTTTATTCGGACTATATTTTTTGAACAAATGCTTAAGGACGCAGCCCCAAGCCGCCTTCCAGTGTGATCGTTTCCCCTGTCAGATATTTCAGATCAGGAGAAGCCAGTGCCACACAGGCACGGCCGATTTCTTTTTCCACATCGCCATAATGGCCCATAGGTGGCATTTTCACATTTGCCTCAAAGGCTTCAGGATACTGGTCTGCCCATTTTTCCAGCTGTGCTGTCCACGCCAAAGGGCAGACAACATTCACATTGATGCCATCCTGTCCCCATTCGGTTGCAGCCACACGGCTCATGCCGCGGATGCCTTCCTTTGCCGCCGCATAGGAGCTTTGTCCGAAATTACCGAACAACCCTGCACCGGAGGCAAAATTGATGACCGTACCCTTTGTTTTCTTCAGATAAGGATAACATGCCTTCATATAATAAAATGTTGCATACAAACCGGAATAGATCGCCAGATCAAATTGTTTTGTCGTCTTTTCCGACAGGGGAACGCCGGAAGCCGACGCCTGTGCATTATTGATCAGCACATGGATCTCACCGAATTTCTCGATGGCCTGATCGATCACGTTCTTCACCACTGCTTCATTATCCGCCCCCGCAGACACATCCGCCTGTACAGGAAGTACCTGTACGCCATACAGACGTTCCAGTTCTTCTTTCGCATCCAGTAATTTCTGCATATTTCTGCCGGTAATGACCAGATTCGCGCCTTCCTTTGCATATGCCGTTGCGATGCCATAACCAATGGAGCCGCATCTGCCATCCTTCAGGACAGCTCTTCCGCCGCCGGTAATGATTGCTGTTTTTCCTTTTAAATGTCCCATCATTTCACCCTCTTTTTATTTCCATTCTGCCAAATATTCATCGATATAATGAGAAGCCACCGCCCCATCTGCCACTGCCGTTACCACCTGACGCAGCACCTTTGTTCTGACGTCACCTACGGCAAAGACGCCGGGGATGCTTGTTCTGGTAGATTCATCTGCAACGATGTATCCGCCTTTATCCAGTTCTACCTGTCCTTCCAGAAATTCCGTTACAGGCTTTCTGCCTACGCTGATAAAAATACCATCACAGGCGATTTCCGTTTCTTCTCCTGTTTTTACATTTTTCAGACGAACGCCTTTGAATCTATCTTCATAAATCAGTTCTGTTACCACGCTGTCCCACTGAAACTCCACGTTTTCCGCCTGCATCAGAGGTTCATGGTAGATTTTTGTTGCTCTTAATGTATCTCTGCGGTGAACAACGATCACCTTTTCACAGATGCGGGAAAGAAGCATGGCATCGGCCGCT
>CALFPN010000183.1 GCA_937919015.1 uncultured Clostridia bacterium | reverse complement strand
AGACTTGGAGCCGCTGCCAGAAATGATCAGTGGTGTTCTTGCTTCGTCGATAAGAACAGAGTCCACTTCGTCGATGATGGCATAGTGCAGATCCCTCTGAACCATCTGTTCCTTGCGTGTTACCATATTATCGCGCAGGTAGTCAAAGCCGAATTCGTTGTTCGTACCATATGTGATATCGCAGGCATACGCCTCCCGACGTTCATTGTTATCCATACTGTTCAGGATACAGCCAACGGTCAGCCCCAGAAATCTGTAAACCTGCCCCATCTGCTCCGCGTCACGCTGTGCCAGATAGTCATTGACTGTGACAACATGAACCCCTTTGCCTTCCAGTGCATTCAGGTAAGCGGGCAGGGTTGCCACCAGTGTTTTCCCTTCACCGGTTTTCATTTCCGCGATTCTGCCCTGATGCATGATGATACCGCCCATCAGCTGTACGGGGAAATGCTTCATATTCAGCACATGGGCACGGGAAGATGCTTCCCTTACCACCGCATATGCTTCCGGCAGAATATCATCCAGCGTTTCACCATTTGCCAGACGATCCTTGAATTCCTGTGTTTTTGCTCTCAGTTCTTCATCGGAAAGTGTTTCGAACTGGGGACCCAGTGCTTCGATTTTTGCTACGATCGGTTTGATTTTTTTGATTTCTTTTTCACTGTAGTTCCCAAAGATTTTTTCCAAAAAACCCATTTGGTTCACCTCATTTTATTCTTAGTTAATGTACTCAAAATATATCATCAACGCCCATTCACGATATATTTTGGGCACACTTTTACATTGTTATAGTATAGCAGAAGAATACCCCCGTACACAAGGGAAACTTGCGTATTTCGGGGGTTCTTAACAAACTTTTAAATTTTTTCACAAAAAAATATGAATCTTTATCTCTTTTTTCTTCAAAACCCTGTCTATGGGACGAGAAAAAAGCTGTTTTGTTCCATCTTTTCTTATTCATCTGTTCCTGCCACTCTCAACAGATTCATCTGCATCCCCAGCACCAGAATATGTTCCTCTTCACAGAAAACATAGTTCTGATCAGGCATCATTTTGATGGTATTATCTCGCTTGATCGCCATGATATTCAGATGATACGTATTGCGGAAATTCAGCTCGCGGATACTTTTTCCGACCCATTCTTTTCTGGGGGAAATTTCCATGATATAATATCCGGAACCCAGATCGATGCAGTCAAAAATACTATCGGATGCCTCCTCTATGGATATCCTTTCCGCAATGTGCTTTTCAGGATAGATGATCGCATCCGCCCCATTGCGCAGAAGGAATTTTGCATGAATATCCTCATCTGCCTTACTCAGCACCCTTTTTGCTCCCATTTCCTTCAGCAGACTGGTAATCTGCAGACTATTTTGAAAATTAGAACCCATACAGACAAAGCAGGTATCGAAGCTTTCCACCCCGAAGGACTGCAGTACCTCCGGCTTTGTACAGTCACCAATCTTAGCACTGACCACGAAAGAAAGCACATCTTCAATCGCTTCTCCCATGCGATCCACTACCATGATCTCACATTTTTGGCGGGCCAGACAACGGCACAGATGGTGTCCGAAGGAGCCCATACCTATAATCAAGAATGACTTCATTTCTTCTCACCTCATAAGATTATCCAATGGTTATTTTTTCTTTCGGGAAAGTCACAGGCGGCCTTGCCTTTTTTTCCAGCAACGCTACTGCAAAGGATACACTGCCTACCCTGCCGGAATACATTAAAAAAATAATAATATAACAACAGATCGGCCGCAGATCTCTGGTAATCCCTGTAGACATTCCCACCGTTCCCATAGCAGAAAATGTCTCAAAAAAGATATCGGCTGCCATGCTCTCCGGCTGCAGGCCGCAGATCAGCAATGCCCCTGTCATTACAAAAAGAAGGTTTATCACAAACACAGCCACCGCTTTCTGCAGCACATCCGCCTCCAAACTGCGGCCAAAAAAATGAGCATCCTGCTCATGTCGCACAGATGCAAACGCATACAGCAGCAGCACCGCAATGGTTGTTGTCTTGATCCCGCCCGCCGTGGAACCGGGACTGCCTCCAATAAACATCAGGACTATCGTCAAAATCCTGCTGCCCTCACTCAACGCCGCTGTGTCTATGGTATTAAAGCCTGCCGTTCTAGCCGTGCAGGACTGGAACAGAGCTGTCAGCAGCTTTTCTCCCAAGGACATATCCGCCCCCAGATGATTCCATTCCAGTATCAAAAAACCTGTCCCACCGCCAAAAAGCAAAATGCCGCTGACAGATAAAACAATTTTTGTCTGTAAATGATACCGTCTCCAATCTTTTTTATTCTGATAAATATCATCCCATACCAGAAAACCGGCACCGCCAATGATGATCAGTGACATAACGGTCAGATTCACGATCATATCTCCGCTATACCAGGTCAGAGAGGAAAACGCACCTTTCTCCCCCATCAGGTCAAACCCGCCATTGCAAAAAGCCGATATGGAATGGAATATGCCAAAATACATCCCTTTGGCCAATCCAAACTCCGGAATAAACCGCAGAGAAAGCAAAAATGCTCCAACACCTTCAAAAAACACAGTGCCGGTCACAATCTCTTTCGTCAAGCCCAAAATGCCCCCCAGCCGCGTAGAGTTGATGCTATCTACCATAACTTCCCGATAGCGCAACCCAACCCTTCGCCGCAACAGCTGCATCAGCCACACCGCAAGAGTCATAAAGCCCAGCCCGCCGATCTGTATCATCAGCAGGATTACAATCTGCCCAAACAAAGACCAGTGTATGGCTGTATCCACCAGCACCAGCCCTGTTACGCAAGTAGCCGAGACCGCCGTGAAAAAAGCTTCTGTAAATGTCGTTGGTGCTTTTTGGGCAACAGGCAAAAGCAGCAAGCAAGTGCCCAAACAGATCACCGCACCATAGCCCAAAGCAACAATCTGCATATTGGACAATGGAAATTTCATTTTCAATCTCTTTCGCATATCTGTCCCTCCGGGATCTTCTGTCTGCAAATTTCTTTCGTCCCTATTATATGCCTATGTTCTCTTTTGTAAAGGGTTTTATTCGTCTTTTTATATTTTCTTAATTGTCCGATACAGTCCCTTTATGACAACTGCCGGCTTCCACTTCATCACGCCTTTTCCGCTGCCCGCTTCTGTTTTTTCTTCCAGCATTTATAGCACATGGGGCGATAGCTTTCGTTGCCGCCCAGCATGATCTGGGCACCTTCGGTGATGACATTTCCTTCGCCATCGATACGTGCATTGACCATGGCCTTGCTGCCGCAGGTGCAGACTGTTTTCAGTTCGGAAACAGAATCCGCCAGTTCAAAGAGCCTTGCGCTGCCGGGGAACATTTTTGTGCGGAAATCGGTTCTGAGCCCAAAACAGAACACAGGCACATTATAGTTGTCCACAATATCCCGCAGCTGTTCGATGTGTTCCGGTGTCAGGAACTGGGCCTCGTCCGCAATGATGACATCATTGAATTCCTTTTCTCTGTCTCTGAAAATTTCAAAAAGGTTCATTTCTTCCGTGATGACATCGACGGGCTGCTCCAGCCCGATGCGGGAACGCACAATATCCTTGCCATAACGGGTATCCGCCGCCGGCTTGATGAGCCACACACGCATGCCCTGTTCTTCATAATTAAATTTAGTGATAAGAGCCTGGGCGGATTTGGAACTGCCCATCACGCCATATCTAAAATACAGTTTTGCCATTTCCCGTCCTCCTGTTTCATATCATTTTTTTGCATCTATCTTATCACAAATATAGAACATTGGCGAGGGGAACGCTCTGTTAAATTTGTGAAGTCTTTGTCTTTCCTTTCTCGAAAAAAGGAGTATACTGACAATAGAAACGATAATGTTATGTTAAGGAGACGATCCAATGATTACCGACCTGACCCAGGGCAGTACCCG
>CALFPN010000182.1 GCA_937919015.1 uncultured Clostridia bacterium | reverse complement strand
AAGAAAGAAGAAAACTTTGCTGAAGAAGTTGCAAAAGCAATGAACTAATCAGTCGATTTTTCTGATTATAATTTAAAAATGAAAAGGAAACGTCGCAGTACGGGAAACGTACTACTAACGTTTCCTTTTTTACAGGATAAAATTTACATACATTTGGGTCGCAAGACAAAATAATGTGGAAATTTTTTGTGATTTGTGTTACATTTATATGGTAAGGAGGCTGTGAAAAATGTATAAGAGAATTGTGCTGAAATTGAGCGGCGAAGCCTTGGCCGGTGACAAGAAAGGCGTTACATTTGACGATACAGTGATCTGGGGTCTCATCGAACAGATCAAATCTGTGATGGAAAAAGGCACACAGGTTTCTCTGGTAATCGGCGGCGGCAATTTTTGGAGAGGCAGAAGTGCAGACTCCGAAATGGATCGTACAAAAGCTGATCAGATTGGTATGCTGGCAACGGTAATGAATGCAATCTATGTGGCGGATGCATTTCGTCAGAACGGCATCAAAGCATTCGTACAGACACCTATCATGATCGGTACGATGACGGAGATGTTCTCTAAGGAAAGTGCAATTGCGCATTTGGAAAAAGGCGAAGTTGTCATTTTCGCTGCAGGCATGGGGCATCCTTTCTTCTCTACGGATACGATCACAGCTTTGAGAGGTGCTGAACTGGATGTGGATGGTCTGTTCTTTGCAAAGAGCATCGACGGGGTGTATGATGATGACCCCGCAATCAACCCGAATGCAAAGAAGATCGATATCATCAAAGCGGAAGATATCGTGAAAAACAACCTGAAAGTCATCGATATGGCAGCTGCAAACCTTTGTTTTGAACGCAAGATTCCTGTCATTATCTTTGGTTTGAACGAAGAAAACAGCATCGTTCGTGCAGTTGGCGGCGAAAAAATCGGTACCATTGTAACTGTTTAAAGATTTTGTTCACATAGGAGGAAACAATTATGGCATCTGAAATGACAAAACCTTATGAAGAAAAGATGAAAAAAACTCTGGCAGCTCTGGACAGTGATTACAGCACCATCCGTGCCGGCCGTGCAAACCCTCATGTTCTGGACAAGATCATGGTGGAATATTATGGCACACCTACACCTTTGAATCAGGTGGGTAACATTTCTGTTCCCGAACCTCGTTTGCTGCAGATTCAGCCTTGGGATGTTTCCCTGCTGAAAGCAATCGAAAAAGCGATCAATATGTCTGAACTGGGTATCAACCCCAATAATGACGGTAAAGTCATTCGTCTGGTATTCCCTGAACTGACAGAAGAAAGACGTAAAGATTTGACAAAGGACGTTAAAAAGAAAGCGGAAGCTTCCAAAGTTGCTCTGAGAAACATCAGAAGAGATGCACTGGATCACTTCAAAAAAGCGGAAAAAGCGAAAGAAATTACAGAAGACCAGCTGAAAGATCTAGAAGATGAAACACAGAAAATGACTGATAAATACGTTGCTGAAGTAGACGCAAAATGCGAATCCAAGAGCAAAGATATCCTTACAGTTTAATCGAGAGAATCACCATGCCCCTCTTTTTCGAGAGGGGCTTTGTTACAGGAGGAAATTATGTTTTTTGGAAAAGAAACGGCTGAGGAATATCAGCTGAATTCTGAAAAAATGCCTAAGCACATTGCGATCATCATGGATGGCAACGGCAGATGGGCAACGAAAAGGGCACTCCCCAGAAAAGCAGGGCATAAAGCAGGGGCAGAAGCACTGGAAAAAATTATTTATGCGGCAAAAGACATGGGTTTGGAACATCTGACTGTTTATGCGTTTTCTACGGAAAACTGGAAACGTTCCGAAGAGGAAGTGGGGGCAATTATGGACCTGCTTCGTATGTATCTGAAGAACTATTTCAAGAAATTCCTGAACGATAATGTACGCATGGATGTGATTGGTGATATCACCCGTTTAGATAAAGATATTCAGGAAGCAATTTTGGAGATCGAAGAAATTTCAAAGGGGAAAACAGGTCTTTCCGTGCATATTGCGCTGAACTATGGCGGCAGAGACGAACTGCGCCGTGCAGTGGCTAAAATTGCACAGGCTGCGGCGGAAGGCAAACTGCGCCCCGCAGATGTGACGGAAGATACTATTACCAATGCATTGGATACTGCAGGTACACCTGATCCGGAACTTTTGATCCGTACCAGTGGGGAAGAACGTATCAGTAATTTCCTGCTGTGGCAGATCGCATATTCCGAATTTTATTTTTCCGAACTGCTTTGGCCTGACTTTGATAAAAAAGAACTGACGAAAGCAATTTATTACTATCAGAACAGAGAACGCCGTTTTGGCGGCAGATTGAAATGAGGTGACAGTGCATGAAAACGAGAATCATTTCCGCACTGGTAGCTTTGCCTTTGCTGATTTTTGTGATTGTAAGCGGCGGTATGTGGACACATATCGGTATCGCTGTCCTTGGTCTTGTTGGGATGTATGAATTCAATAAGGCAATTTCCAAAGAAGTAAAAGGGACGCATATCATTGCGTATCTTTTCGGGCTGATTTATGTGATCTTTATCGATAAGATCATCTATACAGCACCATTGTTCAGTGTATTTACGTCATTGTTTACTATTGCACTTCTGGTTTACAGTGTGCTTTGCTATAAAAAAACGAACTATGTGGAAGTTGTGGCGGCATTGTTTGGCTTCTTCTATGCCTGCTTCCTGCTTTCCCATATATATCTGGTCAGAGAATATGACCACGGGAAACTGATGATCTGGCTGGCATTTATTTCTGCTTTTGGCTGTGATACAGGGGCTTATTTCACAGGTTATTTTCTGGGGAAAAACAAACTCTGTCCTGCCCTGAGCCCGAAGAAAACCATCGAAGGTTCTGTAGGCGGCATCATCACATCCATCGTGCTGTGCCTGCTGTATGGCGTATGGATCAATCAAACACATCCTATTGCTGATGTAAATGTGTTGTTGCTGTGCGGTCTGATTGGCTTGGCCGGTTCTATCATTTCTCAGATTGGTGACTTGGCCGCATCTTCCATCAAACGTCAGGTTGGCATCAAAGACTATGGCAATCTGATGCCCGGTCACGGTGGTGTACTGGATCGTTTTGACAGCGTCATCATGACAGCTCCTGTGTTATACTATATCATGCTGTTCCTCATCAAATGATGGATAGGGAATGAAGGTGTAAAGAATGAGAAAAATATCTATTTTAGGGTCTACGGGTTCTATTGGCACCCAGACTCTGGAAGTAGTTGAAAATTTAGAAAATATCAAGGTCATGGCGATCACAGGGAACAGCAATATTACTTTGCTGGAAGAACAGGCGAGAAAGTTTCAGCCTGAATTGGTGGCTGTGATGGATGAAAAAAATGCAGAAGTGCTGAAAGAAAAACTGGCAGACATGGATATTTGTGTTGTCAGTGGCATGGATGGATTGGTGGAAGCGGCAACATATGATGGTGTAGATACGGTCGTTACCTCTGTTGTCGGGAATGTTGGCTTGAAGCCCACTTTCGAAGCGATTCGCGCAGGAAAAAATATTGCCCTGGCAAACAAGGAAACATTGGTTTCTGCCGGTCAGTTGGTTATGGATCTGGCGAAGAAGCATAACATCAAAATTTATCCTGTGGATAGTGAACATTCCGCGATATTCCAGTCTTTGCAGGGCAACGAAGGAAATAAAATCGAACGAATCCTGCTGACGGCTTCCGGCGGCCCTTTCCGCGGCAAAAAAAGGGAAGAGCTGCTGGATGTAACAGCGGCGGATGCGCTGAAGCATCCCAACTGGAGCATGGGAAATAAAATCACCATCGATTCTGCAACATTGATGAATAAAGGTCTGGAAGTGATGGAAGCAAAATGGCTCTTTGATGTAGATGTAGATCAGATCGAAGTGCTGATTCATCCCCAGAGCATTGTTCATTCTGCAGTAGAATACGAGGATGGTGCCATTATGGCACAGATGGGGGAACCTGATATGCGTGTGCCGATCCAGTATGCACTGACTTATCCAAAGCGTGTAAAAAGTCCATTCCCCAGAATTGATTTTACGCAGCGCAGCCATCTGACATTTGACAAACCGGATATGGAAACATTCAAGTGTCTTTCTCTGGCTTACCGCGCTTTGAAAACAGGCGGCACGCTGCCTGCGGTCCTGAATGGTGCCAACGAAGTGGCAGTTGCCCGCTTCCTGAAGGGGGATATCGGTTTTCTTCAGATTCCGGAACTGATTGAACAGACGATGGATGCATATACTGTAAAACAGGAATATACTTTGGAAGATTTGCTGGAAGCCGATGCATGGGCGAAGAATTATGTGGCAAAAGTATCCTTGAAATAAGTATTGGAGGTGAGGAAAATTTCCTCGTTACTGATTACGATTATTTTATTGGGTGTCCTTGTGGTCGCCCATGAATTTGGACATTTTATCGTTGCAAAAAAAAGCGGTATCTGGGTGCAGGAATTTGCCGTTGGCATGGGCCCGAAGATTTTTTCCTGCATGAAAGGTGATACGGAATATAGCCTGCGTGCGCTTCCTCTTGGCGGTTTCTGCCGTATGGAAGGAGAAAGTGAGGATGGTTCTATTCCCGGCCCTCGCTCTTTCCTGACAAAATCCGTTGGCATACGTTTTGCGGTCATGTTTGCCGGCCCGTTTATGAATTTCCTGTTGGCATTTATTATGATTTTTGGGCTGACCTGTACCAGCTACACGGCTACACCGGAAATCCGTGCGATTATTCCGGCATCTGCAGCGGAAGAATGTGGATTGCAGCCAGGGGATGTTATCCGAAAGATCAACGGCAAGACCATTCATATTTACGACGAACTCTCTTATTTGCTGCAGGGCAATCAGGGGGAATCCATTCGTCTGGAAGTGCTGGGGACGGATGGGCAGATTTACAAATATGAATTAAAGCCAAAGCTGGATGAAGCCAGCGGCAGATATCTGATCGGCTTCAATCCTAATGTGGCAACAGGGCTTTTTGCAGATCCTGTAGAAGGATATGAAGAAATGTCTATTGGAGAAACAGCCTATTACAGTCTGTTTTCCATGATTAACTATGTGAAAATGACGGCGGAAGGTCTCTTGCGTGTCTTTACCTTTACTGCAGAAAAAGATGAATATGGCGGCCCTATTGCGATTTTCAAAACAGTCGAAACCAGTTATGAGGCAGGACTGGAATACAGCCTCATGGCAGCCATTCAGAATGTGGTATATATTGGCGCGGTGCTCAGTGCAAATCTCGGGGTTTTGAATCTGTTCCCGATTCCTGCGCTGGATGGCGGCAAAATATTATTCCTTCTGATCGAAGCAGTCCGCAGAAAGCCCATGGAAGCGGAAACAGAAGGAAAGCTGCAGTTTTTGGGCTTCATGTTCATCATGGGTCTGATGGTTTATGTCCTGTTCAGCGATATTATGAAATACATCATATAACAAACAAGAAACGCCTTACATTGCGAAGGCGTTTTTCTGGATTTTTGAAAAGGGTGAAAAAATGGAAAGAAAACTGACAAGAGAAGTGAAAATCGGTGGTCTGACGATTGGTGGGACAAACCCTGTCATCATTCAGTCCATGTGCAATACAGATACCAGAGATGTGGATGCAACGGTAAAACAGATTCTTGCGTTGGAAGAAGCGGGCTGTGAACTGGTGCGCATTGCTATTCCCGACATGACTGCGGCAGAGGCTGTTGGGAAAATCAAAAAACGGATCCATATCCCCTTGGTTGCAGATATCCACTTTGATTACAGACTGGCTCTGCGTGTCATGGAACTGGGCATTGATAAAGTTCGTATCAATCCCGGCAACATTGGTTCTGAAGATAAGATCAAACAGGTTGTGGATATGGCAAAGGAAAAGCATATCCCTATCCGCATTGGCGTAAATA
This sequence comes from uncultured Clostridia bacterium, assembly GCA_937919015.1. Lineage (GTDB taxonomy): Bacteria > Bacillota > Clostridia > Lachnospirales > Anaerotignaceae > Anaerotignum_A. The sequence continues at coordinate 21,854 of CALFPN010000182.1, read as the reverse complement.
GCGGTTCTTTGGAAAAGGAATTGGTGGAAAAGTATAACGGTGTGACACCGCAGGGCTTGGTGGAAAGCGCATTGAAACATGTGCACATTCTGGAAAAATTTGAATTTTATGATATCGTTGTTTCCATTAAGGCATCCGATGTCCCTTTCTCTATCGAAGCATATCGTCTGCTTTCTGAGGCCATCCCTTATCCCATTCATGTAGGGATCACGGAAGCAGGGACGCCTTATGCAGGTACTATCAAATCCGCAGTGGGGATCGGCACGATTCTGGCTATGGGCATTGGCGATACCATCCGTGTTTCCCTGACCGGTGACCCGGTGGAGGAAATCAGAGCAGCAAGAGAAATTCTGAAAAGCCTTGGTTTGAGAAAATTTGGCATTGAATTTGTATCCTGCCCTACCTGCGGCAGAACAGAGATCGATCTGATTTCCATTGCAAACGAAGTGGAAGAAAAATGCAGACATATTAATAAAAATATCAAAGTGGCAGTCATGGGTTGTGTGGTAAATGGCCCTGGGGAAGCCAAGGAAGCTGATCTTGGCATTGCCGGCGGCAAGGGTGTTGGTCTGGTGTTCAAGAAGGGCGAAGTCATCCGAAAGGTAAACGAGGATGAACTGGTTTCTGCTTTGATGGAAGAAATTGAGAAAGCATAAGAATGAAAAATTACGAAAGAAAGGAGGGAAAGCATGACTGCACAGAATTTTGAAAATGTATTTCAGAAAATTTCTCTGTCTTTGGCAGTACAGGAAGCATTTCAAGGTACAGAAGTACGAAAACTGACCATTCATAAAAAAGAACGAACAGTCAGCATGGAAATTGCAGCGAAAATGCTCATCCCTCTGCAGAAATGGGAAAACCTGAGAGAGGAACTTCTGCATAATCTGCCCGGTATTCGAGAAGTGGATATTGAGATTACATATGAATTGGAAGAAAATACACCGGAACATCTGGCCGAAGGCTATTGGGAAAGCATCCGGACTTTTGTCAGCCAGCAGAGCAAGGTCTGTGCCGGTGTAATTTCCGATGCTGACTGGAAGATCGTTGACGGTAAAATGCAGATTTTCGTAAAAAATAACATGGCATATTATCTGTCTCAGAAGCATTTGGATGATGCTATTATGAAAATGATTGAAACGGAAACGGGACGGCGTCTGATGGTACAGTTTAAAAACGTACAGACTTCTGCAGAAGAGAGAGCATTGCTGGAACAGCAGCAGGAACAGAAACTGTTGGAACTGAGCCAGAAAATTGTTTCCATTCAGACGGAAGCGGTACAGGAAAAGGTCAATGCAGAGATTGCAGCTGTTTCTTCCTCCATTTCCAAAGGTATCCTATTTGGGAAAGAGATCAATGGCAATCACAGTAAAATCATCGATACAAAAATCATTGGGGAAACGGTTATTGTGGAAGGCAGCATTTATAATGTGGAAGCAAAGGAAATCAAAGGGGAAAAATATATTGTTTCCTTTGATATCACTGACCTGAGCGATTCCACTACTGTTAAATTCTTTGTAAAGCGCAGTGTTTTCGATCAGGAGCTGAGCGATAAAATCAAAAAAGGTAAATACCTGCGGGTACAGGGGGATGTGCAATTCGATAAATACAGCAAAGAGATCAACATCATGGCGAAAAACATCATGACTGCTGCTGCACCTGCGCCCAGAATGGATGATTCTGAGGAAAAACGTGTGGAACTGCATCTGCATACCCAGATGAGCAGTATGGATGGTGTAACGCATGTGAAGAAATATATTCAACGGGCCATTGATTGGGGGCATAAAGCTATCGCCATCACCGACCATGGCGTGGTACAGGCCTTCCCTGATGCCATGAATGCTGTGGGGAAAGCGGATCTGAAGGTCATTTACGGTGTAGAAGCCTATCTCATCGATGATTTGGGCAGTGTTGTAACGATGCCTAGAGGACAATCTCTTGATGATACTTTTGTGGTGTTCGATATCGAAACTACAGGGCTTTCCAGAGAAACGGAAAGCATTACGGAAATCGGTGCGGTAAAACTACAGGACGGCAAAATTGTTGACCGCTTCAGCACCTTTGTAAATCCGGAAAAGCCCATTTCCAATGAGATCACAAAATTGACGGGTATTACCGATGACATGGTGGCGGATGCCCCTGTAATTCAGGATATTCTGCCGGAATTTTTGGATTTCTGCGGAGAGGCGGTCATGGTTGCCCATAATGCCAACTTTGATATGGGCTTTATTCGTGTCAATGCAGAAAGAAAATGCGGGATTGAAGTGAAAAATACAGTTCTGGATACACTGGAACTTTCCCGTTCCTTGCTTCCTGAATTGAATAAACATAAATTGAATCTGGTCTGTGACCATCTGGGGGTTTCTTTGGAAGGACACCACAGAGCAGTAAACGATGCGGAAGCGACGGCGGAAGTATTCCGGAAATTTATCGATATGCTGGTGGAAAAGAAAATCTATCATGTAGATGATATCAATGTATTTTCCAGTCAGACGGTCAACTATAAGAAACTGAAGGCGCACCATGCGATCATTCTTGCGAAGAACTATACAGGGCTGCGAAATTTGTATGAGCTGGTTTCCCTGTCTCATCTGGATTATTTCCACCGCAGACCGAGAATTCCGAAGAGTAAATTGATTCAGCATAGAGAGGGATTGATTCTGGGCAGTGCCTGCGAAGCAGGCGAACTGTATCGCGCCATTCTGGAGGATAAGCCGAAACAGGTCATCGAAGAACTGGTGAATTTCTATGATTATCTGGAAATCCAGCCTTTAGGGAATAATAAGTTCATGATCGATTCTCCCAGAGTGGAAAATGTACATTCTGTGCAGGATATCATCAACATCAATAAACGGATCGTTGCATTGGCGGATGAGCATAATAAGCCCGTTGTGGGCACCTGTGATGTACATTTTATTGATCCGCAGGATGCGGCATTCCGCCGTATCATTATGGCAGCGGAAGGCTTTTCTGACGCCGATAATCAGGCACCGCTGTATTTCCGTACCACAAAGGAAATGCTGAAAGAATTTGATTATCTGGGGGAAGAAAAGGCAAAGGAAGTTGTAATCACCAATACGAATCTGATCGCGGATATGGTGGAAAAAATCAAGCCGATCCCCGATGAAACATTCCCACCTAAAATCGAAGGGGCAGATGATGAGCTGAGACAGATCTGTATGGATAAGGCAATTTCCATCTATGGTGATCCCTTGCCGGAAATCGTTAGAGAACGATTGGAAACCGAACTGAACTCTATCATCAGCAATGGCTATGCGGTGCTGTATATCATTGCCCAGAAACTGGTGTGGAAATCGGTGGAGGATGGCTATCTGGTTGGTTCCCGTGGTTCCGTAGGGTCTTCCTTTGCAGCGAATATGGCTGGTATTACAGAGGTAAACTCTCTGCCTCCTCATTACATTTGTCCGAACTGTAAATATTCTGACTTTGATTCTGAAGTGGTAAAATCCTACGCCATGGAAGAAGCCAGCGGCTGTGATATGCCGGATAAAGACTGTCCTGTCTGCGGTCATAAATTAAATAAAGATGGCCATGATATTCCTTTCCAAACGTTCCTTGGATTTGAAGGGGATAAAGAACCGGATATTGACCTGAATTTCTCCGGTGATTATCAGCAGAGAGCCCATGCCTATACGGAAGAACTGTTCGGGAAAGGAAAAGTATTCAAGGCCGGCACCATTGGTACACTGGCAGATAAGACAGCTTACGGCTTTGTGAAGAAATATTTTGACGCAAGAGAAATCACACCTCATAATGCGGAAATTCAGCGACTGACCGATGGCTGCACTGGGGTCAAACGTACCACAGGGCAGCATCCCGGTGGTCTGATGGTCGTTCCCAGCGATCATGATATCCACGAATTCTGCCCCATCCAGCGACCTGCCAACGACGTGAATTCGACGGTAACAACGACCCATTTTGACTATCATTCTATTTCTGGCCGTCTGCTGAAGCTTGACCTGCTGGGGCACGATGACCCTACGGTGATTCGTATGCTGTATGACCTGACAGGGGTGAATCCCCAGACGGTTCCCTTGGGTGATCCGGAGACCATGTCTCTCTTTGAATCTCCCAAAGCATTGGGGGTAACGGAAGAGGAAATTAACTGCAAAACAGGTACATTGGGCATCCCTGAATTTGGTACGAAATTCGTACGCGGCATGCTGATTGACACAAAACCAAAGACCTTTGCAGATCTGCTTCGTATTTCCGGACTGTCCCATGGAACGGACGTATGGCTGGGCAATGCACAGACCTTGATTGAAAACGGCACCATTACCCTGAAAGAGACCATTTCCACGCGAGACAGTATCATGATCTATCTCATCAACAAAGGGGTAGAAAAAAAGAAGTCCTTTAAGATCATGGAAAAGGTTAGAAAAGGGAAGGGTTTGACCGAAGAAGATATCGTTGATATGAAAGCGGCCAACGTGCCTGACTGGTATATTGAATCCTGCCAGAAGATCAAATACATGTTTCCGAAAGCCCACGCAGCAGCATATGTCATGATGGCATTCCGTATCGCTTATTTTAAGATCAATTATCCTGAGGCTTATTATGCGGCTTATTTTACGGTCAGAGCCTGTGATGATTTTGACTATGCATGTATGTGCAAGGGCATTGATGTGGCAAAAGAAGCAATCAAGGAAATTCATGCAAAAGGGCAGGAAGCGACGGCGAAGGATAAAAGTAAACAGACGGTATTGGAAATCATCGTAGAATTCTATGCCAGAGGGTTTCAATTTGCGCCGATTGATCTGTACAAATCTGATGCAAAAAACTTCCAGATCACCCCAGAGGGATTATTGCCCCCCTTCAGTTCCCTGCAGGGACTTGGCGTCAATGCGGCTCAAAGTATTGTGGAAGGCAGAAAAGACGGAGAATTTAAGACCTTAGAGGAATTGAAGGAAAGAACATCTTTGGGACGTTCTCTGATCGATATGCTGAAAGAAAATGGTGTGTTGGAGGGAATCCCCGAAACGAACCAGCTGACATTGTTCTAAAGAATAAAAAACCACCGAAAATTCGGTGGTTTTTTATTTTTATAAGTAGAGATCCAGCACTTTTTCAGCCAGCTGTTTTTCTGTGTTGGCGCGAATGGCCAGTGCCAGTGTCATCATGATACGTTTTGTCTCATCGTCATCAAACATCATGATGGATTCTTTTCCATAGAAAGATTCATCGGGTTTTCCTTCTGCGGCTCCTGCAAGATAGGTAATAGTCTGCTTTTGCAGGAACACAAACCCGCCATAGATGGATTCGATCATTCGTTCCTGCTTTATCTTATTGGGTTCGGATAATGCGGATTGAAACAAGATACCGATATCCTTAATAGAAAGAACGGATTTCAGATGATAAATCATAATCAGCAGCATCAGATGTGTGCGGCTGTATTTTTTCTTCACAGGGGCTGGAAAAATCTTTGCCTTTGTGTAGTTGTTAATCATTGTTTTAGTCAGAACCTTATCCTCATCATAACGCTTATATTGCGCCAGACATTTATCCATAAATGTCGTTACCTGATCCATGTAAAGGTCAATATTAGGGATATCTTCGATCTCAATGATATTAGATGAACGAACCTGAGCGGCGATTTTGGCTACCATCTCATTGAATGTGTTCATACGGATTCACCTCAATTATTATACAAATAAATTTCTTTCAATCTATTATATAGTATTTTGAACTAGGTATCAATATTTTGCCATGTTTTTCTCTTGAAACCTTGGTAATATTATGTTATTATATCAACATCACAATAAGTAGTATTTAATACTATATGACATGGAGGAGATGTGTTATGGAAATGGTGATGGATCGAAAAAGAAGATTTCAGGTAAAGGATCCGATGAGTGCGCTGACACACTTTATCGGGTTTTTAGCGGTGATTCCTGTTTTTATCTGTTTATTGGAGCTGGCTGAAACGAGGCTGCAGCAAATCAGCTTTATTGTGTTTGGTTTCTCTTTGCTTCTTTTGTATGGTGCGAGTACCATTTACCATACATTAAAGCTTTCTGCAGAAAAAACTGCGCTGCTGCGTCGTATCGATCATATGATGATCTTTGTACTGATCGCAGGAACCTATACTCCCGTATGTCTGGTGCCTTTGGCAGGAAAATGGGGGACAATTCTGCTGAGTGCAATCTGGGGGATTGCCATTGCCGGTGTGTTTATGAAAATCTTCTGGATGGGAGCCCCCAGATGGCTTTCCACAATGATTTATGTCGTGATGGGCTGGCTTTCCATTACCGCTTTTGTTCCCTTGCTGAAGGCTGTTGGCTGGGGTGGATTTGGTATGCTTTTAGGCGGCGGTATTGCCTACACGGTCGGGGCATTGATCTATGCATTGAAAAAGCCAAATCTGTCTATTCTGAAAAGCTTCGGCTTCCATGAGATCTTCCATGTATTTGTGATGATCGGCTCTGCATTTCATATCGCATTTATGTTTTTATATGTAGTATAATCAGGAGAATTCTAATCTGTATTTCATTGACAATTAAATGAATTGTGTTAAACTAAAAGAGTTAGGCATCCATTTATCGATGCCTGACTTTTTTTAATGGATTATTAAGGTTTGAGAGGTGAAGAAATGAGAGAAGTTTTAAGTTATTTAAAACCATACAAAAATCTGGCTATATTGGCTCCGATCATGATGCTTTTGGAGGTTGCAGCGGAATTATCCATGCCGAAGATCATGACGTACTTGATCGATAAAGGCGTTGGTACTGGAAATACAGAATTGATTGTAAAAATTGGTATCATGATGCTTATCATTTCTGTTATTGGTATTATTGGTGGGATTGGCTGCCTGATTTGTGCGGCAATTGCCAGCCAAAGAACAGGGACAGACCTGAGAAAAGCAGCTTTCGAGAAAATTCAGGCATTTTCTTTCCATAATGTGGATACTTTTTCTACCCCTTCCCTGATTACCAGATTGACAAATGATATTACACAGATCCAATTGGTTATTATGATGTGTCTGAGAATGATGGTACGTTCCCCTTTGCTTTGCATCGGCAGTATCATTATGGCATTCAGTATTAACGCGAAAATTGCAGGAATGTTTATTCTTGTTGTTTTATTGCTTACGTTGGCCGTTTTTCTGATTTTGAAAGCAGCTATGCCGAAATTTAAAATGGTGCAGGAAAAACTGGATAAAGTAAATACGGTAATGCGTGAATGTCTGGCAGGCATCCGTGTTGTAAAGGCTTTTGTCAGAAACGATTATGAAATGCAGAAATTTTCTGAGGTCAACGTGGATTATAAGAATACTACCGTCAGTGCCTTTAAGATTATGATGCTGATGATGCCGACGATGATGATATTAGTAAACGGTACGATCATCGCCATCCTTTGGTTTGGCGGTTTGCAGGCCTATGCGGGTGTGATGGAGGTCGAAGAAATCATGGCCTGTATCACATATCTGATGCAGATGATGATGGCAACTATGATGCTGGCCATGAACTTTATGTTTATTTCCAGAGCAAAGATCTCTGCGGATCGTGTGATGGAAATTCTGGAGACCACTGTGGATATTGCAGATCCGGAAGAACCGAAACTGCCCGTAGAAGCGAGAGGGAAAGTGGAATATAAAAACGTGGCTTTTCGTTATCAAATGGGCAGCGGCGATGCTGTTTTAGAAAATATCAGTTTTACTGCTGCACCCGGTGAAACGATCGGTATCCTTGGAGAAACAGGCTCCGGCAAATCTACATTGGTAAACCTTTTGCCGCGTCTGTATGATGTTACAGAAGGGCAGATTTTAGTAGATGATATTGATGTCAGGGATTATAAAATTAAAGAGCTGCGTCAGCGGGTTGCTGTTGTGCTGCAGGAAACGATTTTGTTTTCCGGTACCATTCGTGAAAATATCAAATGGGGGAAACCCGATGCAACAGAGGAAGAGATCATTGCAGCGGCAAAGGCAGCCCAGGCCCATGATTTTATTATGGAATTACCCAATCAATATGATACAGAATTAGGGCAGAAGGGAGTAAATGTTTCCGGCGGACAAAAGCAGCGTATCTCTATTGCCAGAGCATTGATCCAGAATCCGAAAATTATTATTTTTGATGACAGCACCAGTGCAGTGGATTCCCTGACGGAAAAGAACATTCGACAGGGAATGAAAGAGAGTCATCATGACTGTACAAAGTTTATTATTGCACAGAGAATCAGTTCCGTGCGTCATGCAGATAAAATTTTGGTATTAAGCGGTGGTAGAATTGTTGCACAAGGCAACCATAATTATCTTATGGAAACTAGTGTTGATTATCAGGAAATTTATGCTTCTCAGATGAAGAAAGGGGTGATGGCAGAATGAGTAATGGAACGATGCAAAAAAGTCCGGGTGGGCCTCGTGGCCCCCGTCATGCTGCCATGATGCCACATAGAAAGCCTGTAAAAACAAAACAGACCATTTTGCGCCTGTGCCGATATCTTCTGAAATATTGGCATCTGATTGCAATTTCGGTGTTCTGTAATCTGATCACGACAGTGGGTACAGTGTTTGCGACAAGGCTGATCGGTATAGCAATTGATGTATATATCTCTGCATTTGATTTTTCCGGTCTGTTTCGGATTTGTATGACCCTGCTTGTATTTTATGCCGTATCTTCTTTGGCAACATGGCTGCAGAGCTATCTGATGCTGAAGGTAGGGCAGGAAACCGTTGCAACATTGCGAAGCGAGATTTTTGACAAGTTCCAAAGATTACCTTTACGTTATTTTGATAAAACGCCCCATGGGGAATTGATGAGCCGTGTGACAAATGACGTAGATAATGTTTCTATGTGTTTGAATAACAGCATTTCTCAAATTTTGCAAAGTATTTTGACGATTGTTGGTACCTTCTTTATGATGGTATATCTGAGTATTCCTTTAACGGTTGCAACGATTGCAACAGTACCTGTTATCATGATCACAACAAAATGGGTCACAAAACATTCCAGAAAATATTTTAAAGAGAAACAGGAACGATTGGGTGACTTAAATGGTCATATTGAAGAAATCGTTTCCGGCCAGAAAGTTGTAAAAGTATTTTGCCGTGAAGAGGAAGAAATCAGAAAATTTGAAGGATTTAATCATAGATTGCTGGATGTCAGTATTCGTGCAGAAATTTTCTCAGGTTCCATTGGCCCGATCATGACAGCCCTGAACAATATGACCTATGCCGTGGTTGTGGCAGTCGGCGGTATTCTGATGGTTACTGGAGGCGCGATGACTTTAGGTACTATCTCCAACTTCATCATTTATTCCAAACAGTTTGCAAGACCATTGACGGAACTGGCAAACCAAGTAAATATGATTCTGTCTGCTATGGCCGGTGCAGAGCGTGTGTTTGAGGTTCTGGATGAAGAAGAGGAAGAACCAGATGCATCTGATGCATACGAAATGGGTGAAATTGAAGGGGATGTGGTATTGACTGACGTCAATTTCTCCTATGAAAAAGGGCATCCTATCCTGAAAAATGTAAATCTGTATGCAAGACCCGGTCAGACCATTGCCTTTGTTGGCCCCACCGGTGCAGGGAAAACAACGATCATCAATTTGCTGACCAGATTTTATGATATTGACAGCGGCAAAATTACAATTGATGGCCATGATATTTATCAGACAAAACGAAGCAGTCTGCGTTCTGCATTGAGCATCGTTCTGCAGGACACCTATCTTTTTACAGATTCCATCAAGGAAAACATTCGATACGGCAGACTGGATGCAACAGATGAAGAGATCAGGGAAGCGGCAAAACTGGCAAATGCCCATGAATTTATCCGCCGACTGCCCGATGGATATGATACCATGCTGACCGACGGGGGCGGCAATCTGAGTCAGGGACAGCGGCAGATGATCTCCATTGCAAGGGCCATCCTTGCAAATCCTTCTGTTCTTATTCTGGACGAAGCCACCAGCAGTGTTGACACCAGAACAGAAGTAAAAATTCAGGAAGCTATGAACAATCTGATGAAGGGCAGAACAAATTTTGTCATCGCCCATCGTTTAAGTACCATCAAGGATGCGGATCTGATCGCTGTTGTCAATCATGGAGAAATCATCGAAAGAGGAAATCATCAGCAGTTGATGGAGAAAAAAGGCTTCTATTATAATCTGTATACAAATCAGTTTGACCAAAATGAAGCAGTATAACAAAAAGTGGGACGGATTGTAATGTATACATTCAAAAAGTGGCCAAAAATGCTTGATTTATTTTGGTAAATATGATATAAATGTATCTGTGAAAAGACATCGAAGAGGAAGAGTATGATTTCAGGATGCTTTCAGAGAGCTGATGGTTGGTGTGAATCGGCAGATAGGGAAATCAGAACTGGCCTTGGAGTTCTGTATCGAAAATGTATGACATAAGTAGACTACAGCGGTTGCCCCCGTTACAGGTTTTGAGCGTGCCCATAGGAAATGGGCAAACTAGAGTGGTAACACGGAGTTCCCTTCGTCTCTAACTGAGACGGAGGGACTTTTTAGTTTCTACTACAAAAGCAAAAACATTATGTTTTTTAAGGAGGAGTTTTATATGGATAGTCGCTATAATTTCAGAGAAATTGAAAAGAAATGGCGTGCAGAATGGGAAAAAAATCCCATCAACAAAGAAGATGACGTAAAACCCAGATTTTACTGCCTGGATATGTTCCCTTATCCTTCCGGTTCCGGTCTGCATGTAGGGCACTGGAGAGGTTATGTGCTTTCTGACGTAGTGAGCCGCTATAAAGTGCTGCAGGGTTATCAGGTACTGCATCCCATGGGTTGGGACGCATTTGGTCTGCCCGCAGAAAACTATGCCATCAAAACAAATACACATCCCCGTATTTCTACAGCAGCAAATATTGCAAATGTAAAAAGACAGCTGCATGAAATTTCTGCGCTGTATGATTGGGATAGAGAAGTAGATACAACAGATCCTGATTACTACAAATGGACACAGTGGATCTTCGTAAAAATGTTTGAAAAAGGTCTGGCTTATGAAAAAGAAATGCCTCTGAACTGGTGCCCCAGCTGTAAATGCGTACTGGCAAATGAAGAAGCAGCCGGCGGTACATGCGAACGCTGCGGCGCAACAGTTACAAAAAGAAATCTGCGTCAGTGGATGCTGAAAATCACTGAATATGCAGACAGACTGCTGGTTGATCTGGACAAACTGGATTGGTCTGAAAAAGTTAAAAAAATGCAGTCTGACTGGATCGGTAAATCCTATGGTGCAGAAGTTGACTTTAAAGTCGTTGGTTCCGATGAAAAAATCACAGTTTATACAACAAGACCTGACACACTGTACGGCTGTACATTCATGGTTCTGGCTCCTGAATACGCCGGTCTGGCACCTCTGGTAAAACCTGAATACAAAGAATCTGTAGATAAATATTGCTTCGATGCATCCGTAAAATCTTCTGTTGATCGTATGACAGATAAAGAAAAAACAGGCGCATTCACAGGTTCTTACTGCGTAAACCCTGTAAACGGCAAAGAAATCCCCATTTGGGTTGCAGACTATGTACTGGCAGACTATGGTACAGGCGCAGTTATGTGTGTACCTGCTCATGACGAACGTGACTTTGCTTTTGCAAAGAAATTCGATATGCCTATCATCCCCGTTATCAAACCTCTGGATGCAGAACTGCCTGAAGAACTGGAAGAAGCATTTGCTGGCGAAGGGATCGTTATCAATTCCGAAGAATGGAACGGTATGACTGTTACAGAAGCAAAAGCAAAAGTACCTTTCATCATGGAAGAAAAAGGCTGGGGCAAAAAGACAGTAAACTACAAACTGCGTGACTGGGTATTCTCCAGACAGAGATATTGGGGCGAACCCATTCCCATCGTTCATTGTGAACACTGCGGCCCTGTTGCTGTTCCCGAAGATCAGCTGCCCGTTCTGCTGCCCGAAGTAGAATCCTACAAACCCACAGACACAGGGGAATCTCCTCTGGCTCACATCGATGAATGGGTAAACACAACATGTCCTAAATGTGGTGCTCCTGCAAAACGTGAAACAAACACAATGCCTCAGTGGGCTGGTTCCAGCTGGTACTTCCTGCGTTATGTAGATAACCACAACAACAATGAACTGGCTAGCATGGATGCTCTGAAAAAATGGGCACCTGTTGACCTGTACGTTGGTGGTATCGAACATGCTGTACTGCACCTGCTGTATGCTCGTTTCTATACAAAATTCCTGTATGACATCGGCGCAGTACCTTTCGACGAACCCTTCACAAAACTGTTCAACCAGGGTATGATTACAAAGAACGGCGGTAAGATGTCCAAATCTATCGGTAACGTGGTATCTCCCGATGAACTGGTTGAAAAATATGGCTGTGACTCCCTGAGAATGTACGAACTGTTCGTAGGTCCCCCTGAATTGGATTGTGACTGGGATGACAGCGGTATCGACGGCGTATTCCGTTTCCTGAACAGAGTTTGGAAAATGGTATATAACTATAAAGATACAGACAAAGCAGCTTCCAAAGAAGAAGACTATATCGTAAATAAAATGATTGTAGATGTAACAAGCAGAGTAGAATCTCTGGCTATGAATACAATCGTATCTACATTCATGGAATCCACAAATAAGCTGTTGGATGTAGCGAAAAAAGAAGGCAGCTTGTCCAAAGCAACACTGGAAACAGTAGCAGTTATGCTGGCTCCTTTTGCGCCTCATATTGCAGAAGAATTGTGGAAAGAACTGGGCCACGAAGGCACTGTATTTGATGCAGGCTGGCCGAAAGCGGATGAAAGCAAACTGGTTCAGGATACAGTTGAAATCGCTCTGCAGATTGGCGGCAAGCTGAGAGGCAAAATGGAAGTTTCTAAGGATGCAACAAAAGAAGAAGCACTGGCACAGGCAAAAGAAGTTCTGGCTTCTAAGATCGAAGGGAAAACAGTAGTAAAAGAAATCTATGTACCCGGTAAGATCGTAAACCTGATCGTAAAATAATTAAAATAATGCATAAAGGGCAGGGTTGCTTTATTACAACCCTGCTTTTTATGCCTAAAGAAAGGAGGGCAGGTATGAGCGGAATATTCTATATGCATGTAAGTGTTCTTGAAAATCCGGAATTATTCGAAAAAGGGTTGTCTTTGGTTTCTGTGGAAAGAAGAGAAAAGGTAGCAAAATTGAAAAATCATATACCTGCCAGACTTTCTTTGGCAGCAGGGATTTTATTGAGGCTCGTCATGGAAAAAAATGGACTAGAAGATCGTCTGAGTGAAATAAAGGTTAGTTTGCATGGCAAACCCTATCTGGAAGGTACCGATTTTCATTTCAGTTTGTCTCATTCTGGGGAATATGCAGTTTGTGTATATGGAGATGTGCCAATAGGGGTAGATATTCAAAGAATAAAAGAGCAGATGCCAATGCATACAAAAAAGATCCTTTCGAAAGAAGAAATCTGTTATTTCAATTCTATGGATGGACAGGAAAAAACAAAAGCCTTTTATCATATCTGGGCGAGAAAAGAAAGTCTAATCAAATGGGATGGCAGGGGACTTCGGATTCCATTGCATACAATTTCCTGTGTAAAAGAAAACAAAATGGTTGATCAGCTGGAATTTGAGGGAAAAAGGGTATTTTTTCACAAATTAGACATTCCAGAATATGCGTTCAGCATTTGCAGTGAAAAAGAACTGAAAATAAATGAAATCACGGAAATTACAACAAAAATCTTAACAAAGTATTAAAATCTTTGAATTTTCATTGAAAACAGATGGAAAAATCCTTATAATAGAAAGGTAAATCTAAAGAAATAAAGAGGTTTTAACCATGAAAAATATAAAGAAAATTTTATGTGCAACACTGGCTGCAGTAATGACGTTTGCAGTTATTCCTGCTTATACTGCAGATGCTGCTACATATGCGGAATTGCAGGCGAAGAGAAAAAACTTAGCGGCAAGTACACAGAATGCAAAAAAAGAAATCGAAAAATTGAAAAATAAACAGGGGTCTTTGGAAGATGAAATGTCTGTTCTGGATAAAGGTTTGCAGAGCATGCAGGAAGAATATAACGCGGCAAAAGCGGATTTGGATTTTCTGACAGGTCGTTTAGCTGAAACAGAGGCAGAACTGGAAGAAGCATCTGCACAAAGAGATGCACAGTTTGCATTACTGGGAGATCGAATGAAATTCCTGCAGCAAAAGGGCTCTACGGGTTATTTTGAAATATTACTGGATTCTGAAAGTTTTTCTGATTTATTTCTGCGTATGCAGTATGTAAATGATATCATGTCTTATGACAAAGAAATTCTTGATGAACTGCAAGAAATTCAGAATACAATTCAGGCAAAAAAAGAAGAAATTGAAGAAAACCATGCAGAACAACAGGCAGTTGTAGACATTCAGAAGGAAAAGATGGATGAAATGGAGGCTGTTGTTGCACAGAAGAAAGCTTTAATGAAGTCTTATGAAAGTGATTTGGCGAAGTATGAAAAACTGGTAAAAGCAAACGAAGCCAATGACGCTGCCATCCTGCGACAGATGAATGCTTCCTCCAGCCCGACCAGAGTGTATACAGGTAATGGTAAATTTACTTGGCCGGTACCTGCAAGTTCCAGAATCAGTAGTGAATATGGCTACAGAACCAGTCCCATTTCCGGCAGAAAAGAATTCCATAATGGTCTGGATATTCCTGCGCCTTATGGTTCTGCTATTGTTGCGACAGAAGCGGGTACCGTTACATATTCCGGCTGGATGAATGGTTATGGTTATACGATCATTATTGATCATGGTAGTGGGATCACATCCTTGTATGGACACAATTCTTCTTTGGTCGCAAAAAAAGGTCAAAAGGTAAGCCGCGGTCAGACGATCGCAAAATGTGGCAGTACCGGTTGGTCTACAGGCAATCATTGTCACTTTACAATTTCTAAAGGCGGCAGTGCAGTAAATCCTCACAATTACGTTGGATAAAAAATGGTAAAGGATGATGCGAAAAAAGCATCATCCTTTTTATATTTGCCGAAGAAGATAACCATAATAATATTATGTAAATACATTAAATAAGAAAATCTATAACTCTTCGCAAAAGTATCGTTTTGCGAATAAATGTAGATATCCCCTTTTCTATGGTATTATTGCTCCAAACATGATGTTTCTATGTAGTTTTGCTATAGCAATATAGATAAACGAAAAAGAACCGAAATATTTTTCGGTTCTTTTTTGTTTATGTGTAAGAAAAGATGAAATCAAATACTTTCTTATTTTCATTGATTTTCTGTTCATTGCCAATGGTGCAAATATTGTTTCGATCAATCATACGGAGCAGATTCTGACACTGACGAATATCTTCATCGGTAGTATTTAAAATTTCCTGACGTTGCGTGATCAGCGATTCATCGGAAATGCCTTTATAGAATTTGGCAATGGCTGCATTCAATTGATCCATGTCCGTTTTGGGCTGATCCAGCTCATTGATTGTACCCAGAATATATTTTGTCATTTCGCGCTTATCTGCTTTGAAATGGATGATCTCATCAGATAATGTCTGATAGATATCGTAGGTTTCCGTCAGGTTTGGATCTCTGTAAGAATAGAAATAACCAAAGCCGTTTTGTGTGAATTTACAGCCGCATCCATAGGCACCACCTTGCACACGAACTTTATTCCAAAGATATTCCAGATTAATGATCGTTCTCAGAACCTGAAACTTTCCATGGTATGGTATACCGTTCTGCAGAAAATCAAAAGATGTTATATTGTAGACGATTTCGCTGGTATTGGTAAATGCCGTTCGCTGTGGAGAAAGATTGAAATCATAGTTAGCAGGAGGAAATTCTTTTTCCAACAACGGAAAACTTTCCAGCTTTGCTTTTATGTTACTGAAATCTTCGAGATCACAGCCAACAGCTGCTTCTAGATTCTGTTTGCAGAAAATGATCTCTGCAACTTCCTTTAATTTTTGAATCACAGGTTCTGCATCTTTTTCCAGCTGCTTATCCATATTGCAGAGGAAGTGATAGTATTGAATACCGCTGGTCTGATCTTCTATTTGCAATGCCGGGAAAAGATTGCTACCGCTATAGAAAATAGCATAATAGTGAGGATTATTCTGGAGTTCATACTCCCCTTTTATTTTCGCAGACTTGATGATTTTTTTCATATTTTCGATTATGCCAAAATTTGTATGAAGTAGAATATCTTCTAATGCAGCAAACACTTCATTCAATTGACCTTTTAAAAACTTCATTTTTACAGACAGAAAAGTACGATATTCTTCTGCATTCTTGTTGAATGTAGTGTTATGGAAGGAAAGACCGCCAAAAATCTGATTTTTTACAGTAGGTAATTGATGGTAGCTGTATTTTTCTGTATCTAATTTGCCCAAGAGTTCTGCCAGTATTCCTGTATAAGGAATCAGATCCTGCGGAATGGTAGATGTATCGAAGAATAGTTTTAAATATATGATGCTGTTGCTTTCCAAAGGTACATGCAGCAAAGGATTTCCGTTAGAAAATTGCAGATTGGAATATCTTGTGATTTTAGGCATTCTGTCGATTTCCTCAATTTCCAGTAATGGAATTTGCGCCAATACTTCCGGAGAATCAACATGCTTCTGAAATACATCTAATTTTTCTGCATCCATTCTGATTTGGTCAAAGTCTGCAGCGGTCATCTTTACATACTTTTCTTCCAACTGTTTTTGAAATGCTTCTACTTCTTTCCTTTTCTTACCTTTTTCAGGAGTGAAAACCACATAGCATTTTTCATCATTTTGTAAGAAAACGGATTCCAGTAATGACTCAAAATATCTTTCTCTGCTACCCTTTTTCAAGGTTTCCATGGTTTTGAGCATACGGAGACCATCATAGGGATTTTCCCCATGGAGCCAGCGTTTCATCAGTCTTGTGCAGTAAATCAGCCCTTTTGGTGTAGAACCATAATCTTCTTCTCTTAGCAGGAAATCATATTTCCTCAGCGCACTTTGCAGCAAGTCTTCCGGTAATCCCTCAGAAACAAGACGTTTACATTCCTGATTGATAATCTCCATAAAAGTATTCATTTTTTCAGGATCAGCATTTTTCCCAATAATACTGAATACCATCTCGTAAGTAGAAGAATCAAACCAACCTTCGGTTTCATCACAGACATCTGCTTCCATCAAGGCGTTTTTCAGAGGGGAAGCATTGCTTTCTAAAAGGACATAAGACAGTATCTGAAGAGCCATAATACGTTCAGGGTCTGTACATTTCCCCACTTTTAGTGCATAGGCCAAATAAGTACCGCTTTCCTCATCCTCTTCGGAAATGGCATAGGAATCACGAAGGATCATCCCTTTCTCTAAGCAATCTGTCTCTTTGATGACAGGTAATGTATCACTGGCTGTAAAATGAGACAGATAATCTTCATGGATATGCCGCAAGCAAGCCAGAGGCTCCAGATCTCCGTATAAATAAAAATAAGCATTGGAAGGATGATAGTAGATTTTATGGAAGTTAATAAAATTTTCGTATGTCAGATCGGGAATGGCTTTTGGATCACCGCCGGATTCAAATCCATAGGTGGTTTTGCCAAAAATTGCTCGGGAAATCACGCCGCTCAACTGACTTTCGGGATCTGCCAATGCACCCTTCATCTCATTATAAACAACGCCGGTTATATCCAAGCCATCTTCTTTTAACAGATAACGCCAGCCTTCCTGCTGAAAAATCTCCTTCTTTTCATAGATTTTCGGGAAAAACACGGCATCCAAATACACATCCATTAGATTATGAAAATCCTTTTCGTTACAGCTGGCAATGGGATACATCGTCTTATCCGCATAAGTCATGGCGTTCAGAAAAGTGTTCATAGAGCCTTTTGCCAATTCATTAAAGGGATCTTTTGCTTCATATTTGCGGGAACCACAAAGAACGGAATGTTCCAAAATATGAGGTGTACCACAGTCATCGGAAGGTGGCGTTTTAAAGGCTACATTGAAAACCTTGTTATTGTCGCTGTTTTTCAGATATAATAATCGTGCCCCGCTCTGTTCGTGAAAAAAGCGATAGGCAGTGCTGTGTATGTCGTTGATTTCTTCAATTTCCTCTAATGTAAAACCGTAATATCGTTCATTCAGTTTTAATTCAGTCATAAAGCACCTCCTTATATAGAACAAATAGATTGAAAACAATAAAATTTATTAGATAGTTGAATAAATGGGAAGTTTCCTGCCCTATATATTTCCAAATCAATTGAACTTCTGCCTTACCAGAATTACCATAGTAAACAGCTGAACTCTTCCAATTATTTGCTTGTAAGGAAAGCCTCCTTTCATCAAATCTAATTTTGAAAATATATACACTTTCTAAAATTACAATGCTTAACAAAATAAGACATAAACGTTTCCAGTTATTTACCATATAACCACCATCATTAAGCTAAAACTGAGTTTGAGTTAATTCTTGTATTATAATCCACTACTTTTCTACAATATGTAGTTCCAGAAATTGAAGCAGTTATGTTACATTGTTAAGATACTGCATCTCAATCTCCATTTTAAATATCTCATCATTTTGAAATATTCCAACTTTCTTTTTCTCAAAAGAGCCAATAACACTAAGTTTTAGAGGTGTCGAATGATTTTGTTGTATTGATGAATCTCTTGTTGCCACTTTCATTTCCAAAACATATTCATTTTCTGCTTCAAAGTATTCCATATCTTTTATACTACATTGTATATTTTCTGTATCTTTTCCTGTTAACTCTGGTAGCACCGGCCATAAAATATCCGTATTCTTGTCTTTTTTCAATTCAACATCAAGCATTTTTATTTTGGTTGCTATCAATTCTCCCTGTCCTTTATAAGCTAATATTCCAAAATAATACCTCCAATCCGTTGTATTACTTGTTAAAACATCTGATGTATCTGCATAAATATACGGAATATAAAAATAAGCTTCCTTTTCCCCTGTTGCTTTTATGCACTGATATTGATATCCCTCTCCCCAAAAAAAATGAGTTGTTGTATCATACAATTCTTGATGATTGTCCTCCACTTCTGACATTCTATCTTCTAGTTCCTGATATTCTTTACTTGTTACATCTATATCTTCCAATGAAAACTTATTTGTTTGCACAGAAACAAATATCTCATTCAAACAGATATAACTTATCACTAAAAAAATGATTATAATGAATATTTTTTTCATATATTCTCCAATCATAATTATGGTGCTCTAAAAACTGACTTCTAGGTTTGTTCTTAATTATACTTTCATTTGTTGATACCAATTATCAGCTTTTAAAGTGCCAACTATATTATTATTTATTTTGTATTAACTTCATAATTTACATCTACTTTTAATGTTTTCGTTGCTTGCGGACGCACTGCCCCTTTTCCAAAATATACATCAAATGTCCATCTTGCAGCACTACTTGTATTTATTAGCAAACACAATTTGTGTCGAAAGTGTTAAACACAAAAACATGCTAATTAATGTTCTAAATTTTTTCATAAAAATACCTCCTTCAGAAATTTTTCCTCACATTATTTAGAACTATATTAACCTAAGCATGTTGAATTTTTTATATCATTCATCACTAATTTATGTTATACTTATATATATCCTGTTTGAATCAGATTCTGTGTTGTGGTGGCACGTTTTCTGTTTTTTCATGCAGGATATTTTCTCCCTCCCTTCTTTTAAACAATTGATTCATAATATCACCTCCTTCAATTCTATAAAACCTATCCTATTTTATAGTTAGTGCATACATGGATTTTCTGTTACAGTTTTAATGACATCGCCTTTCCATGTGGCCCCACAGCCAGTACATTGTTTTCCTTCATAATAGGTTGTTGTGCAGGATCCATCACTGTGTTTTTTATGAACCTGAATAACAGCATCTTTTATTGTATGTATATGCTGAGGCTCAACGCCTGCGTCGATATTCTTAATTTCTGAATTTACATAAATAATCTCATATGTAATATCCTTACTTGTATCAATTGTAAATATTTCGAAATTTTCTTCAGGCGTTTTGAATTCAAAATCCAAAAACATGTCCTGTACTTCTATTGGCATTAATTCTACTTCCGTCTCATCTGCATTTACAACTGAAACATTTTCTGAAAACAATTGATTTACAGGAATATCCGCTGCTTTCGCAACCACATTGCTACAAGTCAGAGAAAATACTGTCAGCGCTGATACAAAAACCTTTCCATGTAACCCATTTTTCTTTTTCTCACGCATAATTTCTAAAATCCTCCTTTTATAGTGCTTGACGTTGTTGCCACCATAACATACACAATATAAATGATTTTTTTTATTGTGTGTATTTTCTAACTCTAATGATTTAATAATCAAAGCCGCATATTTTTTCTTTTGCCTTACATCAAATCTTTCTGTTACTGCTTCATCACAAGAGATTTCCATCCAAGTAGAAAGATTGTCTTTTAGGAAATAGAACAACGGATTAAACCAGTTGAAACAATTCAACACAATCATTAAAACTTTTCGTCCCACGTCATTTTGTGATGCATGATAATATTCATGGCGTAATACAAACTCTATTTCTTCCTCATCCAAAGCATTTATTATGATCGCCGGAATCACAATATACTTGTGTAAGATTCCGACTGTAAAGGGGCTTGTTGTATCATTACTCCCCATTAACAAAACATTTTGTTTTGTATATTTTCCCCTTATTTTTTCAAAAGTGCTTGCCCAAACATCACTTTGGATCATAAAACTTGTTCGTTTGATCCGTGTCATTGTATACAGATACATCATTGTTTTTATTACTGTAAATATAAGCATCCCAATCAACCAAATATTGTCTATATACTCGATATATGGAAATATATCTCTCGCACTAGCAACCATATTGTTATATGCGTTCTGTCCCTCAAAAACGACCAAGTCATAATCTATAAAACTGCTTTCACTGCCATCCATTATAGAGACCAAATAATAAAATGGTATGACGAACGAAAACAAAATCACAGTATTGGTAAAAACCATGAACTTTGCTGATGTTAACTTATATAAGTTCTTTTCTAAAATCAAATAAATACTACTTGAAATAAATCCGCTGATAGAAAGCAAAAGCACACATACAAAAATCCTATTTACGATCAATTCCATCGAACCAGTCCTTCAAATCCTGTATCTCATCATCACTTAACTTTTTCTCGCTTGAGAACGCCGTTAGAAAACTTTTTAGAGACCCTTGAAATTTAGATTGTAAAAATTGATCTGCTTCCTTTGCATAAAACTGCTCTTTGGTCAGCAAGGGAAAATAATATAAACTCTTTCCTCTTTTTGATGCAGACACCATTCCTTTCGCTTCCAGTCTTTTTAAGAATGTTCCGACTGTCTGATGTGTCCAGCTTTCTCCGTCTTCATTTAACAAAGTTACCACATCCGTAACCGAAATCATTTCCCCTCGTTCCCAAATTTTTTCCATTACTTTCATTTCAGAATCACTAATATTCGCTTTCATCATTATCTCCTTTTACTACATTTTGTCGTTATTATTGTACTACATATTATCGTTTATTGTCAATGATTATAAAACCTCACTTAGATGTAAAAAATAGTTTAACATTATATTGGTCATAATAAGCAAATCTACCATTTTCTTTGATAGGATATTACCAATGAGGTGTAAATCCATGAATTCTGAGCCTGTGAAAAAATCTCTGTAAAATCATAACCGGCAAGGCCTTCTATGATAGAACAAAAATATCATAGGAGGCCTTTACTTATGGCGAAAAGAAAAAGGATGTCCGAGGATAAGCAAAACATCATTGCAGCACTCCTGCAGGAATACGATATCCAGTCAGCAGAGGGTATTCAGGTCGGTGAAAACGAAAGCAGCAAATATTGGCTGACAGTGTTGAATGAGCTGA
>CALFPN010000181.1 GCA_937919015.1 uncultured Clostridia bacterium | reverse complement strand
AAATATAAATATAAGTATTATAAACAATTATAAATATATAATAAAAATTAATTGATGTTAAAATGAAATCATTTGAAAATAAGAATGATAATTATATGAACACGGCATATGCGGTGTTTGATGAAGCTGTATTTACTGCCGGACCGGTGACTACCAGCGGCGGCTGGAGCAAGGACAACAGCGTTGAGCTTGAAAAGGGTTGGATCGTCAAGGCGGATACCCTTGCAGAGCTGGCTGAGAAGATCGGCGTGGACGCGGCTGGCCTTGAAAAGACTGTAACCCGCTACAACTGGTACTGCGAGCAGGGCGAGGACTATGAATTCAACCGCTCTGCCAAGACCCTCATTCCGCTGAGCGCGGAAGGCCCGTACTACGCGATGGAGCTCCCCCCGACCCTGCCCAATACTCAGGGCGGCGCGGTGCGCAACGCGAACTGCGAAGTCATCGATCTGGATGGAGCAGGTATTCTTTTCTGCAGGGTAAGAGGTTGCGCCTTCTTCCCCGTCATACAGATAAACCAGACAAATTTCCGTTCTGGCGTCTTCCAGTACCGCTCTTTTTCTTCTCAGGTTATCTACAAAGTCAAATACGGGGTCGCCTTTGTGGGCTGTCATAGGCACCGCAGAAGTGGGTTTGTAGCTTTCCACATCTGTTGTGCCACTGTCCTGATGGATGTATGTTTCATCGGATGTCTGGGGGTTATATGCCACCGTCATAGATGTAACGCCGTTGCCGATCAGGGACCATACTGCTTCCGCCAGTGTACCTGTATTCAGAAAAGAGGCAAACTTACTTCTTTTGATTTTCTTTGCTTCGCTCATGCTTTATCCTCTCCTTTTTGTCAGTTTTAATTGAATCTGGATCTGATAAGTCCCCCTGCCGTCCTCTCCTACATCGAAAAGCAGGATATTGGATGCGGAGATTTCCTCCACCTTATACCCGGGGATTTCGGGGAACACCTCATTGTCGTTGTTATCCTCCAGCCATTCAAAGAAATCATCCAGAAAATCATAGTTTTCCTGGCGTTCCTTCTCGCTGGTGGTGTATTCTCTGGCATAGAACACATAGTTGTTGATGTATGTACGGTTGCCGATGATGTCCTCCACCATCTTGCTGTTGCCTGCAGGTGCCACCGCACAAGTACCCGCCTCTGCCTCCGTGCCGTCAGTGTGGATGGTGCGCATCTCCATGCCGTCAAAGCCCATTAGATACGTTTGTAATGCGCTGATGATACTCATTTCCGCATCGCTCCTCTCGCTTCGTTGATGATGTCCTGTTTGTGGTCGCCTTTCATGCGTTCGAACCACATTTTCCCACGCTTGCCACCGCCATGATATTTCAGGTCTCGGTCAGTCACCTTTTTCCGTTCGCCCTTCTTCGCCCAAGGGCTTCCGGTATTTACACCGACCATAACCTTGCCATAATAAAGGAATCGGGCATAAGGCGCGCTCCAGATGACTTCACCGCTGCCGATTTTCGTAGCGATATTGCCGCTGCGGAAGAGCGTCCCTGTTTCCAGGGGGATATAAGGCTGAGAATATCGAAGGACAGCACTGTCTACCACCTTCTGAGCCAGGGCGAACCGCCCTTCCCAGTTAGGCTCTGCCGTAGGGTTCCATGCAAAGACACCATCAAAGGCAGATGTTTTGATTCTGGTTTTTCCGTTCATGTTTTTCACGTATTTCCCCATTATCGACCACCCACCTTATCGTGTGCCATAGTTCCGCCGAAGTCATAACTATCCACCGTTGTCACCGTTCGCACATCGCCGATGGCATACAGTTCAGATGGTTTATTCTGGATTTCGTAATCTACGATGCCTTTCAGCACCATATCCTTCTTCTTTGCCTTGAAGCCGAGGGAATGAGGGATGAACAGTTCCAGCGTATTGGCATCCTTCCAACCACTTTTCTCAATGTTGGCGGCCTGTACATCCTGCCAGAGGACACCCCGCAGTTCGTACCGCTTCCACACACCATCTTCCTCTCTGTAGACCGTACAATCGTGAATGAACATCATACGTCCACCCCCAGATACAGCAGAGGCACGCCGTTGTCATCGGTTTCCGTCATCAGGTAATTGCGGATAAGGGCGTTGGTTTTCGCCTGCCTGTCGGCTTCTGTTGCCACCTCATAGCTTTTCGACCATTCGCCGACCTTCTCGGATGTCATATTTGCATTTTCCTGCGCCGCTTCTTCAGCAATACCGACCAGTTCAAATACCAGCCGTTTCACCGCCTCGGGGATTTCCTGCATCCTATCCACTCTGCCAAAGGTGGCACGCCTGATGGCCTGTTCTGCGCCAAAGGCAAATGTGAAACCAGCTTTTTTCGCATCTTCAACTGCCTTTTTTAGCAGACTGCGGGTA
>CALFPN010000180.1 GCA_937919015.1 uncultured Clostridia bacterium | reverse complement strand
CTACTACCTGAAAGGCGATATCGCTCGTCTGCACAGCGGTATTCTGGCTTACGCTCGCGACTTCATGATCGAAAAAGGCTTCACCTACTACATTCCACCATTCATGATCCACGGCGATGTTGTTACCGGCGTTATGTCCTTCGCTGAAATGGAAAACATGATGTACAAAATCGAAGGCGAAGACCTGTACCTGATCGGTACCTCCGAACACTCCATGATCGGTAAATTCATCGACACCATCATCCCTGAAGATTCCCTGCCACAGGCTATGACCTCCTACTCCCCATGCTTCCGTAAAGAAGTTGGTGCTCACGGTATCGAGGAACGCGGCGTTTACCGTATCCATCAGTTCGAGAAACAGGAAATGGTTGTTGTGTGCAAACCGGAAGAATCCCCAGAATGGTTCGAAAAAATGTACCACTACACCGTTGAGTTCTTCCGTTCCCTGGACATCCCTGTTCGTTCCCTGGAATGCTGCTCCGGTGACCTGGCTGACCTGAAAGTAAAATCCGTTGACGTGGAAGCTTGGTCTCCCAGACAGAAAAAATACTTTGAAGTTGGCAGCTGCTCCAATCTGGGCGATGCACAGGCAAGAAGACTGGGCATCCGTGTGCAGAATGCAGAAGGCAAAAAATACTTCGCGCATACACTGAACAACACAGTAGCAGCTCCTCCTCGTATGCTGATCGCATTCCTGGAAAACAACCTGCAGGCTGACGGTACAGTGAAGATCCCCGAAGTTCTGTGGCCTTACATGGGCGGTACAAAAGTGCTGGTTCCTACAAAGAAATAAGCAATTGATTATCAATCCCTCATCTTCGTATGGGGGATTTTTTATTTTAAGAAAACCTTAAGAATTTTTTTGGAGGAATGTAATGGTGGAAGCGTCAGATATATGGTATGGTTGAAAAATCCGATAAACAACAGAAAGGAGTAGAGAGCCGATGGTTGCATTTTTATATCTGATGGTATGCTTTATGCTTCCGAATATTATCTGCCAGATTGCAAACAGAAAAAATCGCAAAGGAAAAAAGAGCATGGTCTGGACAGTTATCTTTTGGGTCTATTGTGTGTTGGTGCTCCATGTCACCGAGATCGGAACGATTTGGGATTACTTTTCTTATAAACAGTTTATAGGAGAAATCAATCGAGATTTTTTTTCTTATAAACTGTTTATGGGAGAAATTAATCTGGATCCCTTTTCTTATGGCATCACCGTTGGCCATCTGCTGAATATCGTTATGTTTATGCCCCTTGGTTTTCTGCTGCCATTCCTTTGGAAGAATTACTGTAAAATATGGAAAACTGCTTTTGTAGGCCTTTTCTTTTCCTTTCTGATTGAAATTTGCCAGTTGTTTTGCTACAGAGTAACCGATGTGGATGACCTGATTATGAATACTTTGGGTAGTATCGTTGGATTCCTGCTCTGGAAGATCTTTGGCAGTTTTTTCAGAAAGAAGCAGAAAAAGACTGTGCCCCGCAGCAATACAGAACCCATTGTTTCTATGATTTTAGGGATAGCAGGGGTGTTCTTTCTGTATCACTAGAGAATACTTTCCTGACCTTGATGAAAAAAACCGTTGGTTTTCCAACGGTTTTTATTTCTTTATTTATCTTTTTTAAAACGCAGGAACCAGTCCAGGGCGTATTCATCTTCTTTTGCGGATGCCATGCCTGCTTCTGCAGCAGCAACGGTAATGGGAGTGGAAATGATCAGGTCATCACCGGGCTGCCAGTTGGCAGGGGTGGAGTTGTGGGTTTCATCGGATTTCTGCAGAGCCTGGATCATACGTTTGATCTCCTGAAAATTACGGCCTGTGGTCAGGGGATAATACACGATGGAACGGATGATGCCTTCCGGGTCGATGACAAAGACCGCGCGCACCGCCTGTGTGCTGGAAACATTGGGCTGCAGCATGCCGTATAATGTGGAAACCTTTGTATTCAGGTCTGCGATGACGGGAAAGTCAATCTTCACATGCTTCATGCCCTTCCATTCCAGTTCTTCGATTTTACGGATCCATGCAATATGGGAATAGAGGGAATCTACAGAAAGACCCAGCAGGGACACATTCATTTCCTTGAACTCCTCTTTCATAGAAGCCATAGTCATAAATTCTGTGGTACATACAGGGGTGAAATCAGAAGGGTGGGAAAAGAACAGTACCCAGCTGCCTTTGTAGTCATCGGGAAAGTTGATTGTGCCGTTGGTTGTCAATGCAGTAAATGCAGGTGCTTTGTCCCCGATCAGAGGGAGTCTGTTTAAGTTTTCAGTCATGATATATCTCCTCCTTATTTTTCTCTTTTGTTTTATTATAGCATGTTGTCTTGGAGAAAGGGAGTAGTAAAAGCAACAATTCCCTATCCGGAAGGAATTTTATTTCCTTGTCGGATAGGATTTTTTATGGTAAAATAAACCTACCAAGCACATTTGTGCATAACGAGGAAACAAATTTAGGGGGTGCGTTTTATGTTGCGTCAGAGAGAAGAAAAGATCAATGTTTGGTTTGAAATGTGGGTGGGGGAAGATATCACTCCCATGGCGGCCATTTTTGCCGATGATGTAGAATATACAGAATGCTGGGGATATCAGTACTTTGGTAAGGATGAGATCAAGGAATGGTTTGATGACTGGCATAAAAACAATGTAATGGAAGCCTTCTATGCGAAAGATTTCCTGCACATGGATGAGAATAAGACCGTAGTCAAATTTAAGATGGAAGCCCTGACCAAAGCCGGCACAGAACGCTGGATGGATGGTGTATATATCGTAGAATGGGATGAAGATGATAAGATTAAATCTTTGGAAGAATACGGTGAAGGAAGCAGAAAAACAAGACCTTATGAGAAATGATGCTGCCGCATCATTACGAAAAAATCTCAGGCGTGCCATCTGGCACGCCTTCAAGCTTTTTTCGTGTGACTGTAGGTTTGAACAGATCAGTTCCAGCGGCTAAAAGCCTCGAAACTGCCTGTTCTCCTCGAGTGGGCAAAGCCCCCTCTGCGGGTTCCATTCAGGAAACTACCGTTTCCCGAACCCTTCGTTTATAATGCTAAAAAAGGATGTCTTTGGGGACATCCTTTTTCATTCGGGTGCAGGGGCTGAGCTCCTGCTGGGGGAATTTGAAACCCCCAAGGTCTTAAAACCCATAAGTCACAGCGATATTTGCGGTGATCTGAATTTTACCATAGCTGATGGTAGTGCCGCTGCCGGCATCGGCCATGGAGTCCTCTGTCACCATCATTTTCGCCATATTGGCCGTTTCCGCATAATAGGCATTTCTGGAATTTTCCGTTACGCTCTTTACTGCCCCTAGCTGTCTGCCATAGGCATCGGCAATGGACTGGGCAGATTTTTCTGCATTTTTCACTGCCACCTGCAGGGCCTGCCCATAATACAGGCTTTGGTCTGCCACGGAGAAATCCACGCCATTGGTGCCGGTTGCCCCTGCTTTCAGGGCAGCGTCGATATATTTGCCCGCGTTGTCGATATCTTTCGTTGTCACCTGCAGGTCTGTATAGGAGCGATAACCCATCACGCTGCGTTTTCCTGTTTCGTCGTTATAGTTATACTGGGGGTATACAGAGGTATAGGTCGTTACGATATTTTCCTTGGTCACGCCCATGTTCTGCATGGCTTTTGTGATTTTCTGAATGATCTGATTGTTTTCCTTCTGGGCGGCTTCCGATGTTTTGCCCATGGTTTCCACGTTCAGGTTGATCTTTGCCGTATCGGGGTCAGCCATAATAACTCCTGTTCCGTTTACGCTGATCTGGCCTTCTGCGGCATAGGCCACGCTTGCCATACCCAGAGATAATGTAAAGGCTGCGGCCAAAACAGCTGCAAATTTTTTCCATTTTTTCATACCCATAACTCCTTTCTGATTGCAAAAATGTTTTTGTTTTTTTGGACGTACAAAAAAACACCGGGGTTCCGTTTTTCTGAAAAAAGTCCATTTTTTTTAAATCTTTGCTGCACAGGGCGGCAGAAAAACAAAAAGGACTAAGAAAGCTGCTCTTAGTCCTCATGGTTCATGCTTATTTTTCAAATTCACAGGCGATGGGCTGATCGTTGATGATTACGATCACGCGGTGTTCGCCGCTGCCGATGCTGCCGCACAGACCTTTCCAGTCTACTTCTTTTTCCATGGCTGTGCCGGCGGGGATGATTTCGGTTTTGTCACGCTTCCATTCGGAAACTCTGGTACCGATGTTTTCTTCCCATACACCGTCTCTGTTTTTCTTTTCCAGATGGAATTCAACAGGGTCAAAGAGAACATCTTCTGCAGAATCGTTTGTAATCATAAATGTTGCTTTGGAATTTTTCAGCGTTTCTTCCTTCAGTGTCATTGTAACACCGTCTACGGTATTGACATCGTTAAAAACAGTCATATAATCATCGCTGCCGCAAGCGGTCAGTGTCAGGGTAAGCATCATCAGTACTGCAAAAAATTTCATTCTCATTGGTGTCATCCCTTCCTGTTGTTTGGATACGAAGCTATTAACACATTATAACATAGTTCTAAATTCCATACAAGGCGGTTTCCGATTTCTGCATTTACTTTTTCGCATAAAATTTGCCGATCAGTTTGTCTGTTTTCATATCCATCAGATCAAAATTTTTTTCGGCTTCATTGTAAATAAAGCGGTAATTTCGGTTGAGTTTTGCCCTGTGGCTCTGGTCGCCCCAAAGCAGGGGTCTTTCCTTTTCGGGCACGTCTTTTGCAATCCATCCACAGTATCCGCTGTAGCGGGGCACTCCGCCGTAACGGATCAGCAGTGCCCGATATTTTTCTCGGAAACTGTCCAGTTCGTCCCAGTCATTGGTCGCTCTGGCCCGTTTCAGGGATTCCTCCAGATAATCCAGTGGTGTTTCGTTCTGATAGCGGGCATTGACCTTCATGCCTTTCTGCAGCAGCAGTTCTGCTGCCCGCAGCATATCATCATCCATGGCTGTGGGCCAGACAAAGCACCAGGCGGCACTCATTTCATCCTCGTTTTTCGCTTTTACGTCTACGCCATAGCGGAAAAACAGCTCCAGCAGCTCCGGAAGATACTTGCCGGTTTCTTTTACTTCTCCATTTTCATCCACATATTCACCGTAGTATTCCAAAATGGTCAGGAATACATTTCGTTCTGTGCCGGTTTTATTCAGATCCGCACCTGCCCGCAGGCAATCTTCAATGAGATCCATGCGAGGAGGGATCATTCTTGCTTCATCGATCAAACGATTTTCCATATCGGAAAACGCAGCGTCATATTTTTCCATGCCCGTTTTCACCCTTTCCTTGTTCCGTTTGCTGTCATCACGTTTATTTTACAACATCTCTGCTAAAATGTCATCATTTGTGTCTTTACAAGTGGATTACAATTTTGCAAAATGAAATATTCTGGCGGTGGTCGAATCCGATGGGAAGTCAGAAAAGAAGTTGGATTATTATGATTTTCATAAAAGGGAAGGGAAAGGCGGACTTGGCGAGAAAGAAGAAACATAGGAAAAGATAATCACGAATCGTACAGATATATTTTCAGAATTGCTTCAATTTTTGTGATGCTATTGGAGCGGGTGGTGAAAAAGGAGAACAACAGACATTGTATAAAGAATAGAAAGAAATGGAAAGAAAAACCCTCTCAGAACGTTTTTCTTCCTTTTATATATAGTATCAAAAACTGCAAAAAAGCAAAAAAACATCCCACCGCAAATTGCGGGGGTGTTTCAAAATTTTTTGGATGGAATGATTCAGGCATCGAATTTTTTGATGCAGGCAATGCCGATGGGGGTAGGGCCGGTGTGTACGCCGATGGTGCAGCCGATCTGATAGCTTTCCACTTCACCAGTAAAACCCAGAGCCTTCATTTCTTCCGTGACCTCTGCATGGAAGGCATCGTATTCTTCCTGATCATGGCCTTTGCCGGTGCAGATGCGGTAATCGTTGATGTTTTTGTCTGCAAAAAATGCCTTTGCATCTTCCAAGAATTTATGGATAGATTTTTTTCTGGCACGGGCGATGCCTGCTGCCTGCAGTTCCCCTTCATACAGATGGATGATGGGTTTGATCTTTAGCACAGATGCCGCCTGTGTCAGAGCCTTGCCGATGCGCCCGCCTTTCTGCAGATAGCTCAGGTCTGCGGTGGTGAAGAAAATGCGGCTGGTCATCTTCAATTCCTCCAATTTTTCCACTGCTTCCGCAAAGGAAAGGCCGGCCTGTGCCATTCTTGCTGCTTCCGTCACCAGAAGTCCTTCCTGTACTGTTGCAGAAAAGCTGTCGATGACAGCGATCTTGCAGTCGGGGTATTCCTCCATCAGACCTTCTGCTGCCAGATGTGCGCTCTGAAAGGAGCTGCTGAATTTGCTGGTTAGGTTCAGATAGATGATTTTTTCGCCGTTTTTTGCATAAGGCAGGAAGGCCTCGTAAAAATCTATCTGTGTGGGCATGGAAGTCTTGGGATATACATCGGGTCTGTCTGCCATTTCCTGATAGAAGGCTTCAGCGGTTACCTCTGTGCGATCTTTCCGGTAGGTTTCGCCGTCAAAGGAAATATAATAAGGAATCAGTCGGATATCGTACATGTTTTCCTGTTCCGGTGAAATATCGCAGGAACTGTCGCTCATAATGCGAAAATCCATAAGATCTCTCCTCCTGTCATATATATATAATGTAGTTCTTTTGCATGCCACCTTTTGGCATTGTAGAACATCTTAGCACAAGGATTCCCAAAAATCCAGTATTTTAAAATAGTTTTAATGTAAAAATAATTGACTTGGATTTGGTTTTAATATAAAATCAATTCGTATGTGTAATTATGATGAAATTGTACCCATTTTTGGAAGGAAGGAGTGCTTTGATGCAGACGGCAACAGGCAGAGAAGTTGTTCTGGTCATGTTGGAACTGGCAACGGACATTGCCCAATGGAATAAAAAATATACCACAAAAACAGTCCTTTTGCAGAAACTTAATGAGATGGGGCTGACCTCTCATCAAGTGGAGGTGCTGGGGTTTATGTATGCCAACCCGGAACTGGATACGGTTTCTCAGCTGGCATCGGAATTGTTCATCAGTAAGGGCAGCCTTTCTCTGATGCTCTCTAAGCTGCAGCATGGCGGTTTTGTGCAGAAAAAATCTGCCAGAAGGGATGATGATGGCAGAAAGGTCTATATCAGCCTGACGAAAAAAGGACAGCAGGCCGTTGAGGAGATCAGAGAAACCATGGTAAACAGTGCATCCGATGTTTTTGAGAAAATGGATGAAGAAAGACGCACTCTTTTTTATACAAAAGTGAGGGAATTGAAAGAATTGTTTCATATAGGAGGATGGAAAGAATGAAGAAAAAATTACTGATCGCACTGGCGATGTGCATGGCTCTGGGCACGGCCTGCGGCAAGGAAACAGTGGAAGAAGAAAAAACTGCTCGTTCTGTGGAAGTTATGACTGTAGGCGAAGGCGAAATTGCCAGCCAGTTTGCTTATACAGGTAAGGCGGCAGCCT
>CALFPN010000179.1 GCA_937919015.1 uncultured Clostridia bacterium | reverse complement strand
CTGGTGGAAAGCGTGTTTGATTATGAAACGGAGGGTGAAGAAGTGGTAGAAAAGAAGAAAATCTATGTGGAAGGAAAGGCAGTCAATATGAACTGCATCCTGAAGGATGATATCAATTTCGTAAAGCTGCGTGAGATTGCAGCGGCACTGGGGTATGACGTGACTGTGAAGAATGGGGACATTTATCTGACGAAGAAGGCTGCGTAAAAATAACCATTTTCTTGAGGTCAGGAATATGGTATGATAAAAAAGCCCCAGTTCAACGCTGGGGCAATTTTGGATCTTTAGCTCAGCTGGTCAGAGCATCCGGCTCATAACCGGACGGCCCTCGGTTCGAGTCCGAGAAGATCCATTTAAAAAATGTATTCTATACAATAAAGAATTTGTGTGATATAATTTACTAAACTTAATAATGCCTTATCTAATTGCTACTGCAATTTTATCGTGCACTTCACTAGAATGGACGTTGAAACCTACAAAAACAGCTGAACTTAAAATTATGCTGAAAGGAAGACTGATATTTATGATGATCTGTATTGTAAAATTAACGGTGGGATATGGCGTTTGTGGGGCTGTGCCAGATCGCGGTAGCATTTAAGGATAAAACGCCAGAGGTTCGAATCCTCCAGACCCCATGAATCTAGGCTGCCATTTGGCAGCCGTTTTTTTGTAGGAAATATTTTATCATAAGCCATTTGAACGTACTCCGGTGTCCTTCGGGCCCGGGGTCTTTTTTCGTTGCATAAAACTGTATATAATGTTAAAATTGTTTCTGAAAAATAATGTACCACATGATCGCCAAACAGAAGGGATGCAACTTTTATGCAACTTTGTATAACAGAAACCCAGTAAAATCAAGGGTTGTAGCGGTTTTTTAATGGGTTCGAGTCCCACCAGGCGCACTGCAGAAAGGGGATCTTGGAAACAAGATCCCCTTTTTTGTATGTAAAAGGGTTTTAAAACAAAGGGCATTTTCTTTTCACAAAAACGGGAATTATTCATAGGATATTCACATTTTGTTCAAATTACTATTGTATAATGACACTATACGAAAATAAATCAAATCTTAAAAATACTTCAGTGGTCAGGAGGAAAATATATGTTGGATTTTGAAGACGTAACTCCCAGAAAAAAGGAGGGAGAAGATAAAGAGAATCAAACAGAAGAGATGAAAGAAATCACTTCTGAAACAGCAGAAGCCTTTGCTTCGGACGAGGCTCCCGCGGAAAGCTCCTCTGATGAAGAAGAGGCTTCTCCCGAAGGGGCAGAGGCATCAATGCATGGGGAAATTCCTGAAAAAGAACCGATTCCTCAGCCTTCCGTCAGAGAATATCATTATGAAGAACAGGTGAAAAAATCTCCGAAAAAGAAGAAAGGATGGGCGAAATTTGTTGTAGGTTGTCTCGTTATCGGTATTGCTGGTGGCGGCAGTATTGGTGCGGGCTATTCTTTGGTGGACAACCTGATGACAGGAAGAAATGCTGTCAGCGGTACACCGACAGGAAGCCCGAAATCAGCCGGCGGTGAAATTTATTCTCCCACAGAGATTATTAAGGCGGTGAAACCTTCTGTGGTAAGTGTTTCTACCAAAATTTCCGGTATGACCAGCTACTGGGGCGCATTCAACATTCCGTTTGAATCTGAAGGGGCCGGCAGCGGCGTTATCTTTTATTCGGATGACAGCAAAGTAGCCATTGCTACCAACTATCATGTCATTGAAAATGCAAATACGATTTACGTTACTTTTGAAGGAGACATCAGTGTTCCTGCCAAAGTGATCGGTACCAAAAGTGAATCGGATCTGGCGGTGCTGACAGTCAATTGGAAAGACCTGAATGATGCCGGGATTAAACAGGTGACAACAGCGGTATTCGGGGATTCCGATGGGTTGGATGTCGGCAGTGAAGTCATTGCCATTGGCAACGCTATGGGTATGGGGCTTTCTGCTACCGATGGGATTATCAGCATGAAAGAGCAGACGATCAATGTGGATGGCAACAAACTGGGTGTATTGCAGACCAGCGCAGCCATCAACAGCGGCAACAGCGGCGGGGCTTTGGTCAATGCTAGCGGTGAAGTGATTGGGATCAACACTGCAAAATATAATTCTGCCATGGTAGAAGGGATGGGGTATGCGATCCCCAGCAATTATATCAAGCCCATTGTGGAAGAATTACTGAAAACAGGTACCCAGCCGAAGCCTTATATCGGTATCACAGGCACCAATATTACAGAGGAAACCGCACCAAAATATAAATTGCCTGTAGGTGCATTGGTGCTTGAGATCACAGAGGGCAGCCCTGCGGAAAAGGCGGGTCTACAGGTAGGAGATGTGATCACCCAGTTTGATGGAAAGACTGTGATGGATATGGATTCTCTGGTAGAAAAGGTGAACGCAGCGAAGATCGGCAGCACAGTGGATATGTATGTAATCCGTGATGGTGATGTCGGTGTGGAACTGAAAATTAAAATTGCAGACAAGAACAGCTGATTCAGTCAAAAAGGACATCTTATTTTAAGGTGTCCTTTGTTATTGCCCAAATTGACAAGGGATTTTGTGTTGTACTATAATAAATACAGTAAGAAAGAGGTGTAACCATGGAATTGAGGGGATGTTTATGAAGAGAAGATTTCTGGCTTTCGGCTTGTGTGGTATGCTGGCTTTTTCTGTAGTGCAGCCGGTGCAGGCGGCAACAGCAATTCCTGCAGAGGGCAGTGTTGCTGACAGTGCTGTGTGGGGAGACAGTAGAGGTATTTCTGTTGTAAATGATAACGGGGAACTGTGGTTCTACTATTTGAAAGGAAATAATACAACCTTTCAGTATCGACTGGACAGCAGTCAGACAAAATGCCTGATGACCAGTGTGAAAATGATCGCAGAGGCGAATTCGAATCTGCTGGTATTGAAAAAAGACGGTACGCTCTGGGCATATCATTTTTATCGGTATGGGAATCAGATCATGGGGCCTGTTAAACTGATGGATGGCGTGGAAAAGGTCGTTTCCAACGGGAGTTACAATTTTGGTGTGCTGAAAAAAGACGGCATGTTATATAGTATCGAACCTGCGATAGATAACTATGTGGATGGTGTTTTACATATCAGTGAATATCCGACAAAAGTCCTTGCTGCGGACGTTTCGGATGTCTGTGAGGATGCTTACTTTCTGAAGGAAGATGAGGTCTGGAATTTCTGGGCAGGCGAGACAAAGCTGGAAAAAACACTTCCGTTTTCTGACGGAGAAAAACTCTATGTTTACAGCACTTCCTATTTTGTTCTGAGAGAAGGCGGCGACCTCTGGAGCTGGGGGAACAATGGTCGTGGTCTGTTGGGCAACGGCGGTCAGTACGACAGCTACGGAAACATTTTTTATGTGGGCTCCTTCCAGGAGGGCTGGTATGGGGTACCCATCAGAAACAGTAAGCCCACGAAGATTCTGGAAAATATCGAACGGGTCTGGGCAGAAGCGATTCCTGTTTATGCCGTTGGAAAAGACGGCACCACATGGGTATGGGGCGATGGAGAAAACAGTATGGTTTATATCCATGCTGATGGCTCATGGGGCGAACGCAATTTTGCAAAGAACGCAAAAGGATATACACCCAGAAAAACAACCGTGGCGGAATGGAACTGCAGTCCTGATTTCCGAGAAGTAGTATTCCGTACAGATGGTACACTCTGGACGGATGGTTCCAATATTGCTGATGATGATACCCTGACTTATGTTGGCCGGTGGATGGGCACAGAACCCCAGCCGTTGTTTAGGGATGTTCCTCTGAGTCTGTATTGTGCAGATCCCGTGGAGTGGGCCGTGGATCACAGCATCACCAGCGGCACCAGTGCCACTACATTTTCTCCCGATCAGGCTTGTTCCCAGGCCCATATCCTGACATTCCTCTGGAAAGCGGCAGGAAAACCCGGGGTAAATATGGACAATCCCTTTACGAACCATGCAATTTCTGCAGGGCAGTATTATTATCAGCCCTTCCTGTGGGCCTATGCGGAAGGATTGATCGATAATGTGAATATCGATCCCAATGCAGGCTGCAGCCGCAGGGATGTGGTTTCTTACCTGTGGAAACTGGAAGGTATGCCGCAGGTGGTTGGAGGAAATGGATTCAGCGATGTTTCTGCCAATGCGGAATACACAGATGCAGTGGCGTGGGCCGTAAAGCATGGGGTGACCAGCGGCACCAGTAGCACCACATTCAGTCCGGATCAGATCTGTACCAGAGGTCAGATCGTGACCTTCCTGTATCGATATTTTAAATAAAGAAAACAAACCCCTGTGCATCGGTCAGATGTACAGGGGTTTAATTATTTTCTCTCTTTTTTTCTGACTGCGGGGGCTGCATCAAAGGTATGGTTTCTGCCCAGCATATAGGCCATTTTAACCAGAGCTTTTTCTTCTTCTGTCAGTTCCCGTTCCATTCGTTCCTCTACATACAGCAGCAGACTTTTTACATTGGTACGCAGTTTTTTTGGCTTCTTGGCCAGCATGGTCAAAGGGTTAAAGGTTTCTGCTTTGATTTCTGCAGGATGGGTGATGGTGAAGATTTTTGCTGTGTAAACGGCATCGTTCAGGGCGTTATGGAAGGTTTCTCCTTTGGGGAGGCCCAGAGCCTCTACGGCATTTTTCAGCCCGATGGATTTGCCTGCCTCATGGTTCAGATATTCCGCTGCAAAAGGCTGCACGTTCAGATATTGATTTGTCAGTGCTTCTGCATCCAGATCATAAAACAGGATATTGCGGAACAGAGACTTGATATCATCGCCGCCCCATGTACAGAGGATGGCAGGTTCGTCACCGATGAAGGTCAGAAACCGTGTGTAAGCATCCTGAAAATCAGGCTTGTCTGCCAGCATATCCCCATGGATGCCTGTGATTTTTTCCACAAAAGGATGCAGACGAGGATAGATCTGCGGACGGATCATGGCATCAAAGGTATCCACCTGTTGGAAAGTTTCATTTAATTTTACGGCACCGATCTGAATGATCTCGAAGGGACATTCGGGATTCGGCTCTACCTTCTTGCCGCTTTTGAAGGGGAAGGACTGGTTGAATTCCAGATCCAGTACAATGTAATTCATATCAAAAACTCCTTTTGGGAATCAACTGTCTATTGTATCCATAACAGTTTAACATGAAAAAGAACTCTTGTCCATGGCTCGGTATGATGCTAGAATGAAAAGGAGAAGAAAAAAACGTGAAACAGGAGGCGGATAACAATGAAACTGACATTCACAGAGGAACACATTAAAAATGAACTGAACAAATTCTATCTGGAGGAAGATGACCTCATGATGGAAGGGGAATATATCACAGGGGAAGGTAAAAATTATGTGATCAGCGGTATTGCTACCATCGAGGGCGAACGTTACCATGAATTTGAGATCGAATTTGAGCTCTTGGAAGCACCTGCTGAAGAAACCATTGAAGCTATTATGGCGGCAGAATGGGATTGGTATGATTTCCTTTGCTGATGGAAAAAAGAAAGGAAGGCGATAGATATGAATAACTTCCGTTATTTCATGCCTGCAGACTGCTATTTTGGCAGAGGCTGTATCGAAGCGAATAAAAATGCCATGGCAAAGCTGGGCAAAAAAGCCATGGTGGTGACAGGCAGAGCTTCTGCCAAGAAAAACGGTGCCCAGAAGGATGTGACCGCTGCGCTGGATACTTTGGGTATTGCGTGGGTATTGTTTGATGAGATTGGTGAAAATCCCGATGTGGAAACGGTAGAAAGAGCGGCGAAGATCGCTATTGATGAAGGTGTTGAATTTTTTATCGGCATTGGCGGCGGTTCTCCCATGGATGCATCCAAGGCCATTTCCGTTATGGCGGCGGCACCGGAAAAGGGAACAGATGCCCTGTGGGCTGGGGATGCCAAAGCACTGCCCATCGTAGCCGTGCCTACTACAGCGGGGACAGGCTCCGAAGTGACCCAGTATGCCATTCTGACTCTCCATGCGAAAAAAACAAAATCCAGCATCGCAGCCCATATTTTCGCTGATGTATCCTATTTAGACCCCAAGTACATGGATACACTGCCTGCGAAAACAACCAATAATACGGCGGTAGATGCATTGACGCACCTGATCGAAAGCTATCTTTCCGTAAAGGCCAATTATGTCAGCAGAAAGATCGTGGAAATGGGGCTGTCTATTTTTAAAGACTGCATCCCTGATCTGAAAGCCAGAAAGTATCCTTCAGAAACCCGTGATAAACTGATGCTGATGTCTGCATTGGGCGGTGTTGCCATTGCCCAGACCATGACCTCGCTGCCTCACGGCATGGGATATTTCCTGACCTATGAAAAGGGGCTGCCTCACGGCATGGCAAACGGTGTTTTGACACAGGCTTATGTGGAACAGTTCCCTGCAGGGGACGAGCATGTAGCGAAGCTCTTGGAATGTCTTGGATTTGCAGATACAACGGAATTGGGAGCATTTCTGGATGATGTGCTTGACCACGAAGCCACTTACACCGAAGATGACCTCAATTATTACACAGACCGCTTTATGGAGCAGACAGGGAAGCTTGCCACATTCCCTTATCCGCTGACAAGGGATGACATTTACCATATGTATCAGAAATCTCTGATGAAATAAAAAGAAATAAGAACTTTTTTTCTCCTTTTTCATAGTTTAGTGGAAAAGGAGATTTTTTTATGCCCAGAGTATATTTAAGTCCTTCCCTGCAGGAATTCAATCCTTTTATCAATGGCGGCTCGGAAGAAGAAATCATGAATCTGATTGCCGATGCCATGGAACCCTATTTGAACGCCAGTGGTATCGAATTTGTTCGCAATAGTCCGGAAATGACTTTGGGGGAAGCCATTGCACAGTCTAATAACAGCAATATCGATTTCCATCTGGCAATCCATTCCAATGCAGCTCCGGAATCCATCGCGGGAACCAGACAGGGGCCTGTGGTCTATTATTTCAGCAGCAGTCAGCCGGGGCGGGAGATGGCAGATCTCATTGCGGAAAACTTTGCAGATATTTATCCAAATCCTTCCTTGATTCAGATCATGCCCACGGTAACTTTGAGAGAACTTAGGAGAACAAATGCGCCCTCTGCGTTGGTAGAGGTGGCTTATCATGATAATCTGGAGGATGCAAACTGGATCAAAAACAATATTCAGTCGATTGCAAGGGAATTGAGCCGTTCTCTGGCAGAATATTTCGGGATTCCCTTTGTAGAACCGTCATAACATGGGAAAGTCATCTTCTGTTTACAAAAGGTATGAAAGCGGTTTATATGCTTTTATACCTTTTTTATTGAAAATATTTGTACAGCACGAAGAATGGGGAAGATTTTTGTTGATTGTTTCAAAATTCACAAAAATTGATTGAAAATATTCGTTTTATCTGATATAATTACCAAGAACGAAATTTTTTGAAAAATTTTGCAGGAAAATTCGTTCATAGGTCGAATCATATATCTATGTAAGTTGTGCATTATTTGTATAGTGTATACATACAAAAAGACCCCAAAACGGCACTGCCGTTAAAAAATAACCTATGGGAGGGAAATCATCTATGAAAAATTATGCATCCAACAGAGTAAGAAACGTCGTACTTCTGGGCCACAGCGGTTCCGGTAAAACAACATACGCCGAAGCAGCACTGTACTATTCCGGTGCAACAAAACGCTTTGGTAAAGTAGAAGACGGTAATACAGTGTCTGACTATGAAGCAGAAGAAATCCGCCGCAAGGTGTCTATCAATACATCCGTAATTCCTGTTGAATGGCAGGATACAAAAATCAACTTCCTGGATACACCCGGTTACTTCGACTTTGCTGCTGAAGTGAAACTGGCTATGAACGTAGCTGATACAGGTATGATCATGGTTTCTGCAAAATCCGGTGTGGAAGTAGGTACAGAAAAAGCATGGGAATACTGTGAAGAAATGCACCTGCCTCGTATGTTCTTCATCAACCAGATGGACGATGAAAACGCTGACTTTGAAAAAACACTGGCAGAACTGCGTAAGGAATTCGGTAAAGCAGTTGCTCCCGTTCAGATCCCCTTTAACGATGAAGACGGTAAATTTGTTGGTTTCATCAACGTAATTAAGAGAGACGCAAGAAAGAAAGTAGACGGCAAGCTGCAGAAATGCGCAATGCCCGAAGATAAAGCGGAACAGGTTGAAAAACTGCGTGCCATGGTAATCGAAGTAGCTGCGGAATCCAGCGAAGAACTGATGGAAAAATTCTTCAACGATGAAGAACTGACAGAAGAAGAAATCTATGATGGTCTGCTGGCAGGTATCGCAAGCATGAGCGTTGCACCCGTTCTGTGCGGTTCCGCAACACTGGGCTATGGCGTAAAACTGATGATGAACACAATCGTTCGCTTCACACCTCCCGCAATCGAATCCAAAGCAAACTTCCACGCATTCCACGATGGCAAAGACGTTGTATTCTGTTCTTCCGATGACGAACGTTTCTCCGCGTATGTATTCAAAACAATTGCTGACCCCTATATCGGTCGTCTGAACCTGTTCCGTGTTATGACAGGTAAACTGGATACAACAATGAGCGTT
>CALFPN010000178.1 GCA_937919015.1 uncultured Clostridia bacterium | reverse complement strand
CCCAGCACTTTGCCGGTATGACGCTGGAAGAAGGCAGGGAAATGTGCCGGAAGGATACGGTGCGTTTCCGCAGTGTTTCTGACAGCAAGGCGCCGCTGCTGCTGGTGATTGTGGGAATTTTCGGTATTCTGGCAACGGCAATGCTGATCTTCCTGCGGGCTTATCTGTTTGCCGGAATTTCCGGCTGCGCAGCTCTGGCAGCACTGGTCTGGGGAATTCTGGAAAAGCGCTCCATGAAAAATCAGACCCGGGATCTTCTGAATAAGTACGGTCATGGCAACTGGAAGCGTTGGACAGATCCTCTGGATGATTACGAAGAGGAACTTTCCGGCTATTGGACAGCCAGAAAGGAATATCTGGAAAAGGTACGAGAACTCTGTACAAGAGAAGGCATTGTCCTGATTTTCGATGAAGTTATCTGCGGATATCGTATGCGTCCCGGCAGTGCGCAGGCATATTATGGCGTAACACCTGATCTGACTACACTGGCAAAAGCCATCGGGGGAGGTCTTCCCATTGCAGCACTGGTTGGTAAGAAAGAAATCATGGAAATGGGCGGCCCTACAGGCCCTGCCGGTGTCAGCGGTACATACTCCGGCGCACTGATGCCCGTTATGGCAGCTTTGGAATGTGCAAAAATGATTCAGGAGCCGGGGTTTTATGACCATATCGAAAAAATCGGGGATGCTCTGTATGGCGGCATCGAAGCCCTGATGAAAAAACATGGCATCAAAGGCCATGTCAGAGGGGTTGGGGCAAGATTTGCCATCTACTTCGGCGTGGAAGACCCCGAGGATGATTACAACTGGAGAACGGTAAAACAGAAATTCGATATGGAATTCAATAATAAATTCCTGACAGAATGTCTGAAGGAAGGCATCTACTTCCATAACTATGGTACAAGCCCTGTGCCTGCTCACAACGGCTTCGGCATCCAGCACACCATGGAAGATATCGCATACACACTGGACAAGATCGATCAGATCTTTGCCAGAATCAAATAAAAATATATTGGGGAGTTTAGACAATTTAAGGAGGTAACCATTATGATCGGACAAGGTTTTGAAATTGAAGCAAGAGAAGTAAAACCCATCAAAACAAAATACAGAACCATTTGCACACCCATTCCCGTACCCGAATCTTTCCCTCTGATCGAGGAAATGCAGAAATATGAACCCCGTTCCATGGCAGGTCAGCCCCTGATCGTTTGGGACCATACAGAAGACGGCTATATCATCTGTGACCCTTATGGCAACAGATATCTGGATTTCTCCTCTGCAGTTATGATCACAAACTCTGGTCATGCAAATCCCAAACTGCAGGAAGCGATTAGAGCAGTGGTCGATAAACCCCTGCTGGCATCCTATGCATTCCCTACTG
Source organism: uncultured Clostridia bacterium (assembly GCA_937919015.1). Lineage (GTDB taxonomy): Bacteria > Bacillota > Clostridia > Lachnospirales > Anaerotignaceae > Anaerotignum_A. The sequence continues at coordinate 1,208 of CALFPN010000178.1, read as the reverse complement.
CAGAACGTGTGGCAGCAGCAAAAGAACTGGTCAGCGTCTGCCCTATCCCCAATGCGAAAGCATTCATGCTGTCTGCAGGTACAGAAGCAGTGGAATGTGCCTTCAAATTGGCAAGAACATACGGCAAAATGAAAGGCGGCCCCGATAAGAAAGTTATCGTTTCCTTTGAAAGCGCATTCCACGGCAGAACACTGGCATCTCAGCTGGTGGGCGGTACACCCAGCCTGAAAGACTGGATCGGTAATCTGGATAAAGATGTATTTCAGGCTCCTTGGCCCAATGGTTATGAACATGAATGGGCAGATGAATCCCGCCCTGCCTTCGATGAGGATAAAATGTTCCAGACACTCTTGGATACCATCACAAGCCACGGCGTAGCATTCAAAAACGTTGCAGGGATCATCATCGAATCCTACAACGGCGTACAGTGCTATCCTATGCCGAAGAGCTACGCAAAGAAACTGCGTGCCTTCTGTGATGAATACGATATCTGCCTGATTATGGACGAAATCCAGACCGGCTTCTGCCGTACGGGGAAATGGTTCGCATTCCAGCACTATGATATCCTGCCCGATATCTTCACAGCAGCAAAGGGCTTAAGCGGTGCCCTGCCTATGTCCTGCGTATATGCAAGAGAAGAAATCATGGATCTGTACGCACCCAACACCATGACCTCTACCCACTCCGGCAGCCCTGTGGCAGCGGCTTGTACCGCAGCAAACATTCAGTTTATGAAAGAAGCAAAACTGGATGAAGTGGCAGCAAGAAAAGGCGAAATCATGGGCAGACACCTGAGAGCCCTGAAAGAAAGATTCCCCAACCGTGTGGCTTATGTCGGCGGTCTGGGCATGGCGTGGGCATGTACATTCGCAAACCCCAAAACAAAGAAAGGTCAGCCTAATTTCACAACAGAAGTAACAAAGAAATGTATGGAAAAAGGTCTGGTATTCTATGCGGCAGTAGGCGCAGGGATCACAATGAAGCTGACACCTCCGCTGGTTATGCCCGATGAAGCGCTGGAAGAAGCGATGGAAGCATATGCAGAAGCAGTGGCAGAGGCAGATGCCCAAATGCCCGCATATGCAGACTGATTTTTAGAAAATACGGATAGGGCCTTTCCAAAGGCCCTGTATCCCTTGTAAGATAAAAGAAAACGATTGATGTAATAAAGGCAGGAGAGGAATGCTCATGAAATATTTGATTGGTGT
>CALFPN010000177.1 GCA_937919015.1 uncultured Clostridia bacterium | reverse complement strand
GCAATGCGTGGGTCTATGGCAATGCGTGGGTCTCTGGCAATGCGAAGGTCTCTGGCAATGCGAAGGTCTCTGACGATGCGAAGGTCTCTGACGATGCGAAGGTCTCTGGCAATGCGTGGGTCTTTGGCGATGCGAAGGTCTCTGGCGTAAATCATGTCCTTACAGTTGGCCCTATTGGTTCCAGAAATGCAACGACCACATTTTTCCGTGATAAAAATAATGAAATCACCGTGGTTTGCGGTTGCTTCTTGGGAAACATCGAAGATTTTCTGAAAAAAGTGGAAGAAACCCATGGCGACAACAAGCATTCCAAAGCTTATCAGGCAGCGGCAGAATTGGCGAAGATACAGATCGACCTGACGAAGGAGGAAGAATGATGGAAGAAAAGAAACTGATCCCTGAAAATGATATGCAGGAACTGTGGGAACTACAGGGCAGGGTTTATGCTGCAATGGAATACATCAAAGCACAGGCATATCCCAACAGACAGGTGCTGATCGCCATGCTGGGTGGTGATCCCAGTGTGATCCGCGAGGATTAAACGCCTATGGCATGGACAGGCAGGGGCTTTGAATATGACGAAGACCCCAGAACAGAACCAGAACACGAAGAAATCCAGCCAGAGTGCATTGTCTGTGGAAGTAGGAAATGTGATTATTTCTACTTCAACAAAGACAATGAACCCATTGGCTGTGATAGATGTATTAGAAGGGAGAGTGTAACATGACCCAAATGGAAGAACTTCAGAAACAAATTGACGAGTTAAAGAAAACAGTTACTGCGTTGCAGATGGGAACCGAAAAAGTAGTTCCAATCAAACAGCAACTTTTAAGAAAAGAACTTAATGTGTTTGGAAAATATTTTGTTACACACGATGAAGCAAAAAAGAAATGTCCAAACAGCAACTGGCCAAGATTAAACGACCGCTTAACGAACCTGCGGGCAGTAATCAGGGAAGGCAGCCGAGAAATTTACAGACTGAAAAGCGGACAGGATGGCGAGCATATTTTTCATGTTCTTGGCGGAGAGGAACAACAGGCAGCATACATAGAGATTTATGAAAAAATGTGCCAATTCTTCTACGCACACACAGAAGATAGTTGGGTAAAAAGGGAGGATGTTTCGTGAGCAGATATGAACACTTGCAGAAAAACTTTGAACTGACCATGGAACTGCGGGAAACGGAAAAGCAGATCGCAGGGCTGTATAACCGAAAGAAACAGATCCTTGCGGAGATGGATGCGCTTCAGGATCAGATGGTGGAGGATGCCAGAAATGGCAGGTTGGATAAGGAGGAATGAATGATGGGTATCCCTGTTTTGATTTTAGGGGAAAGCGGCAGTGGCAAAAGTACAAGCCTTCGTAATTTCAATGAAGGAGAGATCGGCATTTTCAATGTGGCAGGGAAACCGCTGCCCTTCCGTAAAAAACTGCCGAAGGCGGACAACGCTACATATGCCACAATTTTGAAAAGCCTGAGTGATCCAAAACTAAAAACCTACGCCATCGATGACAGCCAGTATCTAATGGCATTTGAATCTTTCGACCATGCGAAAGAAACAGGCTATGGCAAATTCACAAATATGGCTTTAAATTTCCGTAATCTCATCGATTTTGTCGTGAAGCGGACACCCGATGATGTGATCGTATATTTCCTGCATCATACGGAAATGACGGAGGGCGGCAAGGTAAAAGCAAAGACACTGGGAAAGATGCTGGATAATCAGCTGACGGTGGAAGGATTGTTTTCTATCGTTTTGCTGTGCATGGCGGAAGGTTCGGAGCATTATTTTCTGACCAATTCTGACGGCACCAATCCTGCAAAAAGCCCCATGGAGCTGTTTGAAATGAGAATCGACAATGACCTGAAGGCCGTGGATACGGCAATCAGGGAATATTGGGAATTGTAATAAAGGAGGAATACATACATGAGACCATACAACGGATACAAAAAAGGTACACCCACTCAGGAGAGAGACAAGCTGCCTGTGGGCGGTTATGTCATCAAAATCATGGACGCGGAGGAAGTTACATACCAGTGGGGCAGCGTTCTGAAAATCAGTTTTGACATCGTAGAAGGCGAACAGAAGGATTTCTACGCAAAGGACTACCGTAACCAGCAGGAACCCAAGAAATGGAAAGGTACACGCCAGCTGACAGTCCCTGCAGATGGTGATGACGATAAAAACAAGGATTACTTTGCCAACCAGATCGCCTGCATCGAAGCCAGCAACCCCGGTTATGAATGGGACTGGAACGAAAAGGCACTGAAGGGCAAACTGGTCGGGGCAGTATTCGGCGAAAAAGAATATGAATTCAACGACAATCACGGCTTCTTTGTGACCTGCAGAGGCTTCAGAACGGTCGATGCCATCCGTGCGAATAAGTTTAAGGTGCCCGAACCTCTGATGCTGAAAAAGGCTTCTGGCGGCTCCAGCGATGGTTTCTATCCTATGGATGATAACGCAGACGATGGCGATCTGCCCTTCTAATCTATGGGGCGGAAATGGAATGATGCCGAGATAGAAAAATCGCTGAAATCCATTGTTATTCTGGTCGATACCAGAGAGAAGAAATGGGGGCATATTCGGGCGGCTCTGGAGGAATTGGGCTGCCCTTATGTTTCCCAGAAGCTGGATTTCGGGGATTACTCCTATCGATATACCAGACCGGACGGAACGGAAGAAGACTGCAGCAGTCTGATCGCCGTAAAGCGTTTCGACGGTAACGGT
>CALFPN010000176.1 GCA_937919015.1 uncultured Clostridia bacterium | reverse complement strand
TGCAGCGATTCGTCATAATGTGCCTACAGCAGTATTCTCTCTGGAAATGAGCAGAGAACAGCTGGTAAACCGTATGCTTTGTTCCGAAGCCATGCTGGATGCCCAGAAACTGCGTACCGGTGAACTGGATGATAACGACTGGGCGGAACTGATCCGTCATATGGGGCCTTTGTCCGAAGCCCCCATTTATATCGATGATACCCCCGGTGTAACTCCTATGGAGGTGCGCTCCAAGTGCCGCCGCCTGAAGGTGGAAAAAGGACTGGGCCTCATCGTCATCGACTATTTGCAGCTGATGAGCGGCAACGGCAGAACCGATTCCCGTCAGCAGGAAATCTCCGAAATTTCCCGTTCCCTGAAGGCGATTGCAAGGGAAATGGAAGCACCTGTCATTGCATTGAGCCAGTTGAGCCGTGCCTGCGAACAGCGTGCCGACCATAGACCCATGCTGTCTGACCTGCGTGAATCCGGTGCCATCGAGCAGGATGCCGATGTGGTGGCGTTCCTGTATCGTGACGAATATTATTTCCCTGATACAGAAAAGAAAAATCAGGCAGAACTCATTATCGCAAAACAGAGAAACGGCCCGACGGGTACGGTGGATCTGGCTTGGATGGGTCAGTATACAAAGTTTGGCAATCTCTTGAAAAAATTCTGAAATCAAACCTCTCATGAAAATGGGAGGTTTTTCTTTTGGAAAAACTTAAATCTTTCTTACGATTTCCGGAGGAAAATTGCGGCAGACCTGACGCTGTGCTATGATAAAAACAGGAAAAATGCGGAAGACTGGGGGCGAAGGGATGGAAAAAGAAGGCAAACGCATCAAAAGATGGCGGGGCGGCATGGACGCAGTGCAGACCGCACAGTATCTGCATGATATGGCGGCGGAAGGCTGGATCTTGGATGAGGTGGGCTATCTTACCTATATTTTTCGGGAAGAAGCACCCCGGGAATTGACCTATCGTGTGGTGACTCTAAAGGGAGCGGCAACAGGAGAGGAATTGGCGGCATATGAATCCAAGGGCTGGAAAAAGGCTGGCAACTGGGAAGAAGAATATATTTTTGTAAAAGAACGAGACCTCTGGAATGAGGATGCGATGGAACGGCAGATGATGGTGGAGGAGATCGACAGGCGGCTGGAAAGGGAGAAAACAGACCGTAAGGCAATGGGAGTTTTAGGGCTGGTGCTGTTTGTTTTTTTCGGAATCATTCTTTTTATGCAGTATGGAACAGACATGTTTTTTGAAGATCTGGGTATTGCATTATTCGTGCAGTTTGCTCCGAATCTGGTGCTGCTTTTGGGCGGCGGATGGCTGGTGAGCCGCAGACTGCGGAAAAAGAAAGAACGGATGCTGGATGGCGAAACTGTTTCTGCCAGAGATACAGACTGGAGGGGCAGCCGTATCCGTACAATGGCTGTCCTTGCAGTGGGGGTATTGCTCATTGGCTGGGCGGTTTGCATTGGTGCTGAATGGAACCAGAAGAAATATGACCTGCCCTTGGACGTTTCCTATCGGGACATTCCTGCGGTTAGACTGGAAAATCTGGAAGAAGGCAATTTGGAACGAATCGGGAAAAATATCAGTACGGCGCAAGAGCAGGATAGTCTGTATTTCAAACTGAATCAGTTTCATAATTACGTGATCGACCATCGCTGGCTACTGATTACAGAACAGGTGGAAACCAATCAGAAAGTCAAAAAGCTGGCCGATGATACGGAAATCAATCTGGATGGGGAATATTATGATTTTATGCTGGAATTCCTTGCAGAAAAGCAGTATCAGGATGATCTGGATTGGGAAAAAGAAAGGCCTTCTACGAAATATGGACTGGAAGAACATCACATCCTTACGGAAACGGCAAAGGGGAACTTTGATGCACTGCATATCTGCCGTACAGAATTTGGGGACAAAACAGAGCTGCACATCCTTTGCAGAGAAGGAAAACAGGTTATGGAATTGAACTATGACGGACAGGCAGATGCGGATGATGTTCTGGTGGAAATCCAGAAAGTATTTTTGGCGCAGAAATAGGGGGCGGAAGGAATGGCTGTAAAACGAATCAAACAGTTGAAAAAGCAGATGCCGCTGCGGGATGGGCTGCGGGCCCAGGCATATTTCGGCGATATGGCCAGAAGGGGTCTTTTTCTGGATGAGATCGGACAGTGGTATTATTATTTTCGGGAGGGGGAACCAAAAGAAATTCGCTATGCCACACAGGTTTTTTCGGATTATCCCACGAAAGAAGAACTGGAAGAAATCAAGGCAAAGGGATGGCAACTGGTTTGCCGTTGGGATAAGGAATATGTCTTTTCGACAGAAGATATGACCATCCCTGATCTGTATGACCATCTGGAAATTGAACGACTGGAAGTGGAACGCCAGATTCTGGCTACCGAAACCTACGGGAAAAAGCCTGACTGGTTCCCGATGGTAATGATTTTGATCCCTTTGGTTTTTGCGTTGTATTCGAAGGGGCTAAAATCAGAAAGTCTGCTGCTTGCAGTAAAAGAAGTGTGGCATTGGATCGCGATTTTTCTTCTTGGTTTTGTTTTCAATTATTTCAGCAGAAAGCGGCTGAAAAGAAAAAAGGCGGAATTGGAAGAACAGCGTCAGCTGCGAGAAGAGGGCCGCTGGGATGACAGGAATGTGGACTGGCACGGAAAACGTATGCGAAATACGATGGTTCTGGGCGTAGTTGCAGTATTGCTCTGTATAGCTGCATATTATGGCTGCAACATGAACGAAAAGGCCTTTGATATGCCAGAGAAAGTATCTTACGCAGAACTGCCTGTTGTTCGGGTGGAAGAATTGCAGGAGGGAGACTGGAAAAGGGCAGGAGAACCCGTTGACCTTTCCCGAGAAGGCTTCGGTATCCGAAACGGTACGGATTTCCAGAAGAACAACGAATATCGGGATGCGAAATTCTGGAGCAGAATCCAGAATTACGGCGTGGAATATCAAAATCTGCCTGTGGCAAGTCGTAAAGTCTATATGACACAGTACATGGAAGAAGAGAATACGGGGGAATTGACAGGTCTGCAGACACAGTATTGGAATTACCGCCTGGAACTCTTGGCAGAAAGAAAGTTTGAAAAAATGACTGAAAATGTGAAACAGCGTGGATCTGGAATATATTCCGGTGTGGAACTGGATTGGACAGATGCGAAAAGAGAAATCCTTGATGTTCCCAAAGGCACTCTGGATGAAGTGATTGTTTGTAAAATCATTGGTGAAAAAGGGGAACGACTGCAGATTCTTGCCAGAGAGGGCAGTCAGCTGATGGAAATGAAATATAAAGGGAATGTGGATGTGGAAAAAATCCTGCTGGAAATCAACCGTGTCTTCGTCTCTCAAACAGAATAATGACAAAATAAAAAGGAGAGTAAACATACTCTCCTTTTTTGATGCTCAAATATTTCCTTCCACAAAACGCAGTTTTGTGGCGTATAAGGGTCAAGGGAGATGATCTCCCTTGCAGGGTGTGGGACGGCGTCCCACGAAAAATCAAAGTTCAGATGTGCAGTGGCCGCATCTTATTGCATCAATGGGAATTTCCATTTTGCAGAAGGGGCATACTTTTGTTGTGGGTGCTTCTTCGGGCGCGGGTGCTTCGGGTTTTTTCAGTTTCACCAGTGCTTTCAGCGCAAAGAAGATTACGAAAGCGATGATGATGAAATCCAGCACCTGTGTGATAAAGGAACCATAAGCGATGGTCGCTGTTGCCGCCTGGGCTTCTTCCAGTGTTGCGTATGTATTGCCGTCCAGAGGCAGGTACATCTGTGTGAAGTCTGTACCGCCTGTGATCTTGCCGATGACGGGCATGATCAGGTCATTGACAAAGGATGTTACAATTTTACCGAAGGCACCGCCGATGATTACGCCGACAGCCATATCAACTACATTGCCTTTTACCGCAAATTCCTTAAATTCTTTCAATGTATCTTTTAGAGCCATTCAAAATTCCTCCTTAAAATTGCATTGGATGCCATATTTATTCCTTAGTATACCAAAAAAAACAGCCGTATCCAATAGGATATGCAAACTTTTCACCAAATTTTCGAAAGGGTGTTGACTGAAAAATTTTGAAGGAATATACTGAAGAAGTTGAGGAATATTTCAGTTAGGAAAGAAGAGGTGAAATGGAATGGACGGCAGTCATAGTAAAGACAGTATCCCTTTAGAACCTGAGGGCAACCGACGATTTGTTGAAATGAATATTGCCGTGCATTCGGGACAGCCTCTTTTTTGATAGTTTGGGCTGACTCTGCGTCTTTATGCCTTTTTTTAGATAAAAATGCACGGCAATTTGAGATTTTTATTTCAAAAAAGCCTGTGCTTTTTTTATTTGGATTTGGGGTGAAATTATGGATGAAGAAATGCAGATTTTGTTCGATAATTACACAGCTTTGATGGAAAGCGGACAATATCTTCAGCTGAAGCAGGAACTGAATGAAGAACAGCCTGCCAATATTGCAGAATATTTCGAAGAGCTTTCTGATGAAAAACAGCTGTTTGTTTTCCGTTTGCTGACCAAAGACGTGGCAGCGGAAGTATTTTCTTATATGGATAATGATACACAGGAGCATATCGTGCAGTCGATCACGGACCGAGAAGTGCGCAACATCGTAGATGAAATGTTCTTGGATGATACCATTGACTTTCTGGAGGAGGCACCGGCCAATCTGGTCAAAAAGGTGCTGCGTAATACGGATGCGGAAACGAGACAGCTCATCAACCGCTTCCTGAATTACCCTGAAAACTCCGCAGGCAGCCTGATGACCATTGAGTTTGTGCGTCTGCGTACCCATATGACGGCAGCCTATGCCTTGGCTGAAATCAAAAAGGTAGGGATGGATAAGGAAACCATCTATACCTGTTATGTTATCGATGCCCAGAGAAAACTGATCGGTGTAGTGCCTCTGCGAACGCTGATCTGTGCCGATGATGAAGCCACTGTAGGCGACCTGATGCAGGATGACGTTCTGGCGGTAAATACGCTGGATGACCAGGAAGAAGTTGCAAACATCTTTAAAAAATATAACTGGATGGCTCTGCCTGTCACAGATAAGGAAGGCCGCATGGTTGGTATTATTACTGTCGATGACATCGTGGACGTTATCGAACAGGAAACCACCGAAGATATGGAACTGATGAATGCTGTCCTGCCCTCTGATGATGAATATCTGAAAATGAGCGTGCTGGCTCTGGCAAAAAACCGTATCCCCTGGCTGTGTGTGCTGATGATCTCCGGTACATTGAGTGCCTTTGTCATTGGGATGTATCAGGATCTTCTGGATTCTGTGGTTATTCTTTCCAGTTTTATGACGATCATCACCGGTACGGGTGGGAATGCCGGCTCTCAGGCATCTGCCATGATTATCCGCGGTCTGGCTCTGGGTGAGATTCAGATGCGGGATACCTTTAAGGTCGTGCTGAAAGAACTGCGTGTCGGTGCCATCTGCGGCCTGATTCTTGCCATCATAAACATGGGGCGCATGACCTTCTTTGATAAAGCAACGCCTTTTAATATCGACCTGACCGTATCCATCAGTATGGGGGTTGCCGTTATTCTGGCAAAGACTTTGGGCTGCATTCTGCCTATTCTGGCAAAGGCCGTAAAATTGGACCCTGCCATGATGGCGGGCCCACTGATCTCTACGGTTGTCGATGCCATTGCGCTGGTGGTATATTTCAGCATTGCTACAATGTTGGTTTTGTGATATGACGGAGAAAATAATAGAAAAATAAGGCTGACCGAAATCTGTTTCCAGAGATCGGACAGCCTTTTTTATACCGTTTGCGGAGCAAATGCGCCCTTGTCCTGAAGGAATAGGCGTTTTTTTTATTTTATGTATTTTTGCACCTTTCTGCCGATATAAGCAGAGAAGGCGATCTTGATGATATCCAAGGGCAGAAAGATCAGCATACCGGCAGGAATGGCAGCAAGAAAAGAAATGTTCGTTACATATGCCATCCAAAAGGTGCCGAGAAGGTACATAACAAGGGTGCCAAGGAACATGCCGAAAAGCTGCAGGAGAAGGGCGGAAAAATGATGCACGAACCATCCGCCGATGCCCACAAGGAACAGATATCCCAGCAGATATCCGCCGCCGGGGGCGGTAAAGCGGCTGATCCCTGCCATGTAGCCTGAAAAAACGGGAAGACCGATGGCTCCCAATAATAAATATAATGCGACGGCGGCTAAGGCCTGTCTGGGATTTAGGATGTAAGCCATCAGATAGAGGGCAAAGGTGGCAAGGGTCAGGGCCACAGGACTGACAGGAACAGGAATGCTGATGGGTGCAAGGACGCAAAGGACAGCCGCCATCAGGGCGATGCGGGTCAAATCATTGGTTTTCATTTGTTTTCCTCCGTTTCTGAAATATAATAGTCAAAATATTAAAGATTTTCTTAAATTTTGTCAATGCTCTTTTTCAAATCCGATTATTATGGTATGATAATAAAAATGAATCGTGAATTTCGGGGAAGGAGAATAAAAGATGTCGAAAGTTTGTAAAAAATGCGGCGGTGCGGTGAAGGCGGAAGATCAGTTCTGTATGCACTGCGGGATGCCTTTGGAAAAGGAAGAACCTGTCAGAGAGGAAAGACGGGAGGAGAACCAAGCGGAAGTATTGTCTATGGGCGATTATCTGCTGATGTTCATTATTTTAGCCATCCCTGTGGTGAATTTTATTGTGTGCATCCTTTGGATCATCAGCGGGAACAGCAACCCCAACAAAAGGAACTTTGCCAAGGCGTGGATGGTTATTGCGGTGATTGGGACGATTTTAAGCGGTCTGCTGGCTTTTGGTGCATTTCAATTTTTGGTGATGGATCATTATGTGGATATCCATGAACAAATTGAATACAGCATTCCGGAGGAACAATTTATGAAGGAGTTCCTGATGGAGGGCAGCGAAATATAAGGGCACGGAATGTGTCCTTTTTTCGTGGGGATAAACCACGGGTTTCCAGAGATACTATTTCCAACAATGGAAAAAGGAGAGATGGAACGTGGAATGGAATCTACTGGCATTTGCTCAGCTGGCATTTTTCGGGCTGGGTGCATGGTATTTTTTGAAAAGTGTGCGAAAAAAGACGGGAGAAGGATTGCGAACAGAGGATAATATCATCGAAATGGATAAGCTGATGCTGATGCGGGAGGAAGGCTTGACAGAGCCCCTTTCCGAGCAGACCAGACCAAAACAGCTGGAGGAGATCATCGGGCAGGAAAAAGCCATCCGGGCTCTTAGGGCGGCTCTTTGCGGCCCGAATCCCCAGCATATTCTGATCTATGGCCCCCCCGGGGTGGGGAAAACGGCGGCCGCAAGGCTGATTTTGGAGGAGGCAAAGAAAAAGGAGGATTCTCCTTTCAAAGAAAAGGCAAAATTTGTGGAGATTGATGCTACCACACTGCAGTTTGACGAACGGAACATTGCAGACCCCCTGATGGGCTCTGTCCATGACCCGATTTATCAGGGGGCGGGGGCCTTTGGGCAGGCGGGCATCCCCAGACCTCGTCCCGGTGCTGTCTGCGAAGCCCATGGCGGTGTGTTGTTTATCGATGAGATTGGAGAACTGCATCCCATTCAGATGAATAAATTGTTAAAGGTGCTGGAGGACAGGGTGGCGCGGTTCCAGAGCAGTTACTACAGCCGCAGCAACCGCAGTATTCCCGGCTATATTCACGAGATTTTCCGCAACGGTATCCCTGCGGATTTTCGCCTGATCGGGGCGACCACCCGCAGCCCCCATGAAATCCCCGAGGCTCTCCGTTCCCGCTGTACGGAAATTTTCTTCGACCGTCTGGACAGACATTCTGTGGAGCAGATCGCGGAGAACAGCTTGAAACGGGCAGGGGTAAGGTATGAGGATGGCCTGTGCCGGAAGATCGCCTGTTATGCCACGGGCGGCAGGGATACGGTCAATCTGGTGCAGTCCCTGACCTCTCTGGCATGGATGGAGGGAAAAGAATGTATCACCGCAGCGGACTTGGAATGGGCGGCGGAAACGGGGAAATATCAGCCCATCTATCAGAAAAAAATCCCGGAAAAGCCCCAAATCGGTGTAGTCAATGGGTTGGGCGTGCAGCCGCAGGGCGGTGTTCTCCTTTCCGTGGAGGCCATTGTGCAGAAAGGACAGAGTGGTTTGACTGTGACAGGCATTATGGAAGAAGAGGAGATCAAAAACAGACAGGGCAGCGGCAGACGGAAAAGCAATGCCCGTTCCGCTGCGGAAAATGTATTGACCCTCATGGAGCAGTTTGGTTTTTCCAAAAAGGATTACAGTGTTCATCTGAATTTTCCCGGGGGTATCCCTGTGGATGGCCCTTCGGCAGGGGTGGCCATGTTCCTTGCGGTTTATTCTGCTTTTACGGAAACGGCTGTGCCCAATGATATTGCCCTGACGGGGGAAATCAGTATCCATGGGCAGGTGTTGCCTGTGGGCGGCGTGGAGGAAAAACTGGAGGCGGCGAAAGAGGCCGGGGCAAGAATTGCTTTTATTCCAAAGGAAAACTGGAAGGAAAGTTTCGAAAGATTGGAAATCAAAGTCATTCCCGTGGAAGAGGTGCAGGAGATTTTGGAGCATGTTTTCCTGCCGGAAAGTCTGGCGGAAGGAATGGAACTCTTGCAAGAAAAGGGTATCTCCTGAGGAGATACCCTTTTCTTTTTCGGTTACCAGTCCTATTATGAAGATATGACGGGTATTGAGATCTCTGTGAGGGAACTGGCAGAAGGTGGCGATAAATACATTTGGAACGGGCTTACAAAAATCAGATGGAGTGGGTACGGCAGATGAACGCTTGCAAGGCACAGGCGGAGGAAGTTGTGAAAGCGGAATTGATTTACGATTGAGCGAGAAAGTCCGGGCAGAAAACTGTTCGGACTTTTCTCATATTTCACAAAAGTTGCGGTAGAATTGTTCACAAGTTTTATGGTATAATTTGCACAAGTAAATAAACGGTAAATCGGAATTTGGGGAGAATAAGGATATGGATTATATTAGAGACAGGAAAAGTAATCTTTCGTTTAGCTTGCACGATAGCAGGATAGTACAGATTGAAATTAATGAGAACAAATTATCTTTGAAGATGAATCGAATATTTCAATATACTGATAATGAAGAAAAATGGTATCAGGGAATAATCGAATTTACAAAGATTGATAAAGAGGAGTGCAATATTATGGTGTTTAACACTCCATACGGGTATGATGGAGTGAAATCTTTTTCTGGCAGAGAATTGTCTTTTGAGGAATTTAAGGAGCAATACCCTAATGCAAAATTTGAAATCATTACCGAGGGATATTGCGGATATGACACAACATTTCAAGGATACATCTGGCAAGAAGAAAACAATCCCCTTTTTGGAATCATGAGAATTTGGAATATAGGTG
>CALFPN010000175.1 GCA_937919015.1 uncultured Clostridia bacterium | reverse complement strand
GAAAAGGTCCTCATCGAGGAGGGCTATGCCAAGACGGCCAAGGCGTATATTCTCTATCGCGCCGAACGCAGCCGTGCCCGCGAGGCGAAGACCCGCCTGATGCACATTCTGCAGGATATCACCTTCAAGGATGCGGCGGATTCTGATGTCAAGCGTGAGAATGCGAACATCGACGGCGATACCGCGATGGGCACCATGCTCAAGTATGGCAGCGAGAGCGCCAAGCAGTTCTATGACATGTATGTGCTCAATCCCGCGCATGCCAAGGCGCACCGCGAGGGCTATATCCACATTCATGATATGGACTTCCTGACCCTGACCACCACCTGCTGTCAGATCGACCTGACCAAGCTGTTCCACAACGGTTTCAGCACCGGTCACGGCTTCCTCCGCGAACCAAACGACATCATGAGCTACAGTGCACTGGCTTGTATTGCGATCCAGTCCAACCAGAACGACCAGCACGGCGGTCAGTCCATCGGCAACTTTGACTATGGTCTGGCTCCCGGTGTTGCAAAAACATACATCAAACGCTACCGTTCCAATCTGGCTTCTCTGATCGAAGTCATGGATTGCCCCGAACATGCAGAAAAAGCAAAAGAGGTTTACAAAACACTGGCAGAACAGGGCCTCTACCCCAATCTGGATCAGTGCCCCGCCTATCATGAAGCTGAAAAGAAACTGATTCTGGAAGCAGGCGTTCCCGAAGATATTTTTGCAAAAGCGCAGGCCTTCTCTGTAAAAAAATCAACAGAGGAAACAGACAAAGCTACTTATCAGGCAATGGAAGCTCTGCTGCACAACCTGAACACCATGCACAGCCGTGCAGGGGCGCAGACCCCCTTCTCCTCCATCAACTATGGTATGGATACTTCCACAGAAGGCCGCATGATTATGAAAAACATGCTGCTGGTAACAGAAGCAGGCTTGGGCAACGGCGAAACAGCCATCTTCCCCATTCAGATCTTCCGTGTGAAAGAAGGCATCAACTTCAACCCAGGCGAAAAGAACTACGACCTGTTCAAGCTGGCATGCCGCTGCAGTGCAAAGAGACTGTTCCCCAACTTCTCCTTCCAGGATGCTCCTTACAACCTGAAATACTACAAAGAAGGCCATCCCGAAACAGAAATTGCTTACATGGGCTGCCGCACAAGAGTTATCGGTAACGTGAACGATCCCGAAAGAGAAATCACTTTGGGCAGAGGCAATCTGAGCTTTACCTCCATCAACCTGCCCCGTATCGCCATTCTGGCCAACAAAAATATTGACTGGTTCTTCACGGAATTGGACAGAAAGATCGATCTGGTGGCTGACCAGTTGATGGAACGTTTTGAAATTCAGGCAAAGAAAAAGGTACACAACTATCCTTTCCTGATGGGCGAAGGCGTTTGGATTGACAGTGAAAAACTGAACTACGATGACGAAGTACGCGAAGTTTTGAAACACGGCACCCTGTCCATCGGCTTTATCGGTCTGGCAGAAGCCCTGAAGGCACTCTTGGGCGTACACCACGGCGAAAGCGAAGTGGCGCAGAATCTGGGTCTGGATATCATCGGCCACATGAGAAAACGTCTGGATGATATGTCCCAGAAAACAAAAATGAACTTTACACTGCTGGCAACACCTGCGGAAGGTCTGAGCGGCCGCTTTGTTCGCATGGACAAAGAACGCTTCGGCTCCATCGAAGGCATCACCGACAGAGAATACTATACCAATAGCTTCCACATTCCTGTATATTACCCCATCAGTGCATACAAGAAAATCCAGCTGGAAGCACCTTACCATGCACTGACAAATGCCGGCCACATCACATACATCGAACTGGACGGCGACCCCAGCACAAATCTGGATGCTTTCGAAAAAGTCATCCGTTACATGAAATCTCAGGGCATCGGCTACGGTTCCATCAACCATCCCGTTGACCGCGACCCCATCTGCGGCTACAACGGTATCATTGGCGACACCTGCCCCAAATGCGGCAGAAAAGAAACGGAAGGGGAATACGGTTTCCAGCGCATCCGCCGTATCACAGGCTATCTGGTAGGCACACTGGATCGTTTCAACAACGCAAAACGCGCAGAAGTTCGCGACAGAGTGAAACACTCCGTTGTCACAGAAGTAAAATTAGAAGCAAAGGAAGATTGATCCTATGAAAATCAGTCTGAGCGGCATTACCGGGGATTCCATCGTGGATGGCCCCGGTATTCGCCTGACCATATTCACACAAGGCTGCCCGCACCACTGCCCCGGCTGTCATAACCCCCAGACCCATGACCCCAACGGCGGTTCTTGGGGGGATACAGAGGATATCATTACGGCCATGGCAGAAAATCCCCTGCTGGACGGCATCACCCTTTCCGGCGGCGACCCCTTTATGCAGCCAAAAGAATGTACCGAACTGGCAAAGGGTGCCCATCAGCATGGTTTAAATGTATGGACTTACACAGGCTATACATGGGAAGCACTGTTTACAGAAAATGATCCCGATAAAATTGCACTGGTACAGGAAAGTGACGTCCTCATCGACGGGCCTTTCATTATGGCAGAACGCTCTCTGGAGCTGCAGTTCCGCGGCAGCAGAAATCAGCGCATTATTGATGTAAAAAAATCCCTGCAGGCAGGAGAAATCGTCCTGTGGGAGGAATACAAACTGGATCTGCCCGAAGGCCCAACTACTTTCGGCGGTATCTAAATAAAAAAGCAAAGAGCTGAACAGAAAATCTGTTCAGCTCTTTTTATTAAGAAAACCTTAAAACTTTTTTCTTCCGAATATGCTAAACTTTTACCAGACGAATCTCGTCATATTAAAGAAATCTTAAACAAATCCCTGCTGGTTTCTTAAAACCAGTCTGATACCATAGAATCAACAGCATGACGGAGGTGCAAACCACTATGTACAATATTTTAATCTGCGACGACGAAAAGGACATTGTTTCCGCTCTGTCCATTTATTTATCCACAGAAAACTACAATATTTTCACTGCCTACACCGGGCAGGAGGCACTGGATGTGGTTGCAAAAAATGACATCCATCTGATTCTGATGGATATCATGATGCCCCTGATGGACGGCATCACTGCCACGGCAAAGCTACGGGAAACTTCCAATATCCCCATCATCCTGCTGACGGCCAAAAGCGAGGATA
>CALFPN010000174.1 GCA_937919015.1 uncultured Clostridia bacterium | reverse complement strand
AAGCCGGTTTCCGGGCTGAAAACATATTCTTTTTTATTCAGAAGAAAGGCGGTCGTCTGAGATTCTGCCAGTTCAAACTGGAATGGCCTGCTTTCTTCTATTTCCTTCAGAAATTCTCCCATTCTGCCCTTGGGCAGTTCTGTCGTTTCATCTATAGATATAGAAGGACTGAATCCCAGTTGGAAAAGATCCTCGATTTTCTTTTCCTCCGAAGGCAAAGGTCTGCAAAGCCATACCAGAAAAAGCACGGCCACAACCACAAAACATTTTTTCTTTTTGTCCATTTTCCTTCCCCTTTTCTTTTCTTGATTTTATCACAGATGCATTTCACCGTAAATAAAAACACCCTTTCCTTAAGAATCTCTTAAGAAAGGGTGTCTGTGTTTTATAATTCAAACTCGCTCCAGCCGTCCCTGCCAAGGACTTTCACCGTTCGGAAGCCAATTTCCTTAGCCGCCTGCGCTGCTTCAGCAAACTGGAAACCAATAGATTTTCCATCATGGCTGTCACTGGAAAGAAGGATACTGCCGCCCCTTTCCTTCAGGTCTTTCAGCAGTTGAATGGAAGGATACGCTTCCGTACGGAAGCCGCGGTACATCCCGCCTGTGTTGATCTCAAAGGGACGATCTGTTTCGATGAGGGCATCCATGGCCTCCAGTGCCGCGTGTCTGTATCGTTTGTCCATAGGGTCGAAATAGCGATTGCCTTCGTTGAATTTTGTCACCAGGTCAAAATGGCCGATAAAAGTGGCCTTGGTTTTCTGCACCACTTCCGCTTCCATTTCAAAGAAACGCTTTGTCAGGGCATACACATCACCGCCAAAACCTTCTCGAATGGCTTTCTCCAATACTTCTGGGCTTTCATCCACGCAGTAATACTGTCCGTCTTTTTCCGCATAATGTACGGAACCAATGACATAATCAAAGCCTTCCGTCGATGCAGAAGAACAGAAATCCTGTTCCACACCGCAGAGGATCTCGATTTTTTCTTTATATTTTTCCGCCATGGCGCGAACTTCTGCCTGATAATTTGGAATTTCATGGGGCTTCATGCACCAGACTTCCTGATCTTCGGGGCGGAAGTCATTGAAGCAATGGCCGGAAAAACCCAGACGGACAAACTCTTTTGCGATTGCCGCCTGCACCATGCTTTCCACACTTTCCTTCCCATCACAGTAGGTGGTATGGGTATGAAAATTCATTTTCGGGAATTTTGTCATTTTGTCATCTTCTCCTGTTTCACCTTGTGGTCAATGACATGTCTCGATGCCAGTTCTTTACGGACATCTTCCAGAGAAATGCCCTGTTCCACCATCATCACCATCACATGATAGGCAAGGTCTGCGATTTCATAAATGGTTTCTGCTTTATCTTCTGCTTTGGATGCAATGATGACTTCTGTACATTCCTCACCGATTTTCTTCAGGATTTTGTCGATGCCTTTTTCAAACAGATAAGTAGTATAGGAGCCTTCGGGCATATTTTTCTTTCTGCCTTCCAACATTTCATACAGACCATCTACAGAGAACTGGTTGTATGCAGGATTCAGGTATACCACATCGTTGAAGCAGGATTCTGTACCCAGATGACAGGCGGGGCCTTCCTTTACCACTTCCACGGTCAGGGCGTCCCTGTCGCAGTCTGCCACGATGGAAACGATATGCTGCACATTGCCGCTGGTATCACCTTTTCTCCACAGTTCCTGTCTGGAACGGGACCAGAAACAGGTTCTGCCTTCTTCCATGCTGATCTGCAGGCTTTCCTTGTTCATATAAGCCACGGTCAGCACCTTTTTGCTGTATGTATCTACAACGACGGCAGGGATGAGACCCTTTTCGTCGAATTTCAGATCTTCAATTTTCAACATAAGAATTTCTCCTTTTTTATTTACGGACAACAATACCGTTTTGATCCAGTGTTTCCTTCAGGTCTGAAATCTTCACTTCTCCAAAATGGAAGATGGATGCCGCCAGACCTGCGTCAATATCGGGAATTTCATTGAACAGTGTCACAAAATCCTGAATGGAACCTGCGCCGCCGGAAGCGATGACAGGCACATTTACCAGTGCACAAACCTGCTTCAACAGTTCCAGATCAAAGCCCTCCTTCACACCGTCGGTATCGATACTGTTGACTACGACCTCACCTGCACCCATGTCTACACATCGTTTGATCCAGCTGAGAGCCTCCATACCGGTATTTTCTCTGCCGCCCTTGGCAAACACCATGAATTTACCATCTACACGCTTCACGTCCACAGAAAGCACCACACACTGGTCGCCGTATTTCTTTGCCGCATCTTCGATGAGCTGAGGGTTTTTGATTGCACCAGAGTTTACGCTGACTTTATCCGCGCCGCATTTCAGCACACGGTCAAAATCATCCAGCGTATTGATGCCGCCGCCCACAGTCAGGGGAATGAAGATATTCTGTGCCACTTCTGTCAGGATATCTGTAAACAACGCTCTGCCCTCCGCAGATGCAGTGATATCGTAAAATACCAGTTCATCGGCACCACAGTCGCTGTAATATTTCCCCAGCTCCACAGGAGAGGAAACGTCAGAAAGGCCTTCAAATTTCACGCCTTTTACCACCCTGCCGTCCTTTACGTCCAGACAGGGAATGATTCTTTTTGTAATCAATTCAGTTTCCTCCCTTCGTCAGTTCCACAGCGGCTTTCAGGTCGATATTGCCGGTATAAAGGGCTTTGCCCAGAATGGCACCATACATGCCCATATTCGCCAGTTTTTTCACATCATCCAGCGTAGTCACGCCGCCGGAGGCAACGATATCCACGGAGAATTTTTCAGAAAGTTCTTTGTACAATTCCAGATTGGTTCCGCTCAGCAGTCCATCCTTGGAAATATCCGTACAGATGATGGTTTTTACACCGATCTTCTGCAGTTTTTCGCAGAAATCGAAACAGCTTTCTGCGGAAACTTCCGTCCAGCCTTTGATGGCAACCATGCCATCTTTGATATCTACACCAACGGCAATTTTTTCGCCGTATTTCTGCACCATTTCTTCCAGAAAAGCAGGATTCTGCACCGCCGCTGTGCCAAGGATCACACGGAATACACCTGCATCCAGATATTTTTTGATGACTTCTTCGGAACGGATGCCGCCACCCACTTCCACCAGAAGGCCGCCATTTTCCACGATATTTTTGATGGTTTCCAGATTAGGGGTGCCGCCGTCTTTGGCCCCTTCCAGATCTACCACATGAAGGTATTTCGCCCCAGCCGCCGCAAAGGATTTTGCCACTTCTGCGGGGTTATCGCTATATACTGTTTTCTGTGCATAGTCGCCTTTCACCAAACGCACGGCACAGCCGCCGATCAAATCGATTGCAGGAAATAATTCCATAAAACTACCTCCTTAAATTACAGTTCACAAAATGCTTTCAGAATTTTCAGGCCCACTTCGCCGCTTTTTTCGGGGTGGAACTGGGTGCCATATACGTTGCCACATTCCACGGAAGCGGTCAGTTCTGCGCCGTATTCCGCACGGGAAGAAACGAAGTCATCGCAGTCCACACCGGCGTAGGAGTGTACGAAATAAACGCAGTCCCCTTCGCTGATATATTTGAACAGTTTGGATTTTTCTTTCTCCTTGGGGAAAATCAGCGCATTCCAGCCAATATGAGGGACTTTCAGCCCCGCACCGATCATAGGTGCAATGGGTTTTACACTGCCCTGAATGAGCCCCAGACCTTCATGTTCCCCATATTCATAATTCTTTTCCAGAAGCATCTGCATCCCCAGACAAATCCCCAGCAGGGGTTTGCCCTTTGCCGCTTCTTCCAGAACCACTTTTTCCATGCCGCTTTCACGGAGTTTCCGGATGGCATCCTCGAATGCCCCTACGCCAGGCAGGATGATGCGGTCTGCCGCTCTGATCTCTTCGATATTGTTTGTCACCTTTGCTTCCGCCCCGATGAATTTCAGGGAACTCTGCAAGGAGAACAGATTGCCTACGCCATAATCAATGATCGCGATCATTTATAATACCCCCTTTGTGGAAGGAATTTCGTCTTTATAGGCTTCCTGCACCGCCACAGCCTTGGCCAGTGCGCGGGCAACCGCCTTAAATGTGCCCTCGATGATGTGATGAGAATTTCTGCCGCGGAACTGCAGGATATGCAGGTTTATTTTTGCATTTCTCACGAAAGCGATAAAAAATTCTTCCACCAGTTCTGTATCGAAGGTGCCGACTTTTTCCGTAGGAATTTCCAGACCATATTCCAGATGACTTCTGCCGCCCAGATCCACCGCTGCCAGAATGAGAGCTTCATCCATGGGCAATGTGATATCGCCATAGCGGGCGATGCCTCTGCTGTCCCCCAGAGCCTCTGCAAACGCCATGCCCAGACAGATGCCGATATCCTCTACGGAATGGTGGTCATCCACCTCGATATCCCCTTTACAGGTCACGTCCAAATCAAATCTGCCATGCTTTGCAAAAAGGATCAGCATATGATCCAGAAAACCGACACCAGTGTTGATACTGCTTGCGCCGCTGCCATCCAGACAAAAGGACAGGCTGATATCCGTTTCTGCGGTTTTTCGCTTGATCTCGCTCGTTCTCATGTCATGCCCCTTTCTGTTCCTGCTTCACTTCTTCGATTTTTTCAAACATCACATTCATCTGTTCCGGTGTGCCGATGGTGATACGGAGAAAATCTTCGATCTTAGCTTTGCCGAAGAAACGCACCAGAACGCCTTTTTTCTTCAGTTCTTCATACAGCAGCTTGCCGGGAAGGGTGTTGCTCTTGGCGAAAATAAAATTCGCCTTGGAATCCAACACGGTAAAATCCATTTCTCTCAGCTTCGCTGTTGTCATTTCTCTGGTTTCTGCGATCTTTTTCGCATTTTCCACATAGTATTCATTGCTCTCTACCGCTGCTTCCCCTGCCGCCAGTGTCAGGCGATTGATATTATAGGGGTTTGTGGAATATTTGATTTTCTCCAAATCTTCAATGATCCCTGCATCGGCAATGGCAAAGCCCAGCCTTGCCCCCGCCATGGAACGGGATTTGGAAAAGGTCTGCACCACCAGCAGATTATCGTATTTCTTGATGAAATCCACGCAGCTTATACCGCCAAAATCAATATAGGCTTCATCAATGATAACGATGTTATCAGGATTGGATTTCAGAATTTCTTCAATTTCCCCAAGGGAAATTTCCATCCCTGTAGGAGCATTGGGGTTTGCGATCACCACCATGCGACCGATGCCGCAGTAATCCTTATAATTCACGCTGAAATCATCCTGCAGAGGGATGGCTTTGCTATCCACATGGTACAGGTCTGCATAAACAGGATAGAAACCATAGCTGATCTCGGGGAAAGCCGCCCCTCTTTCGCTGTCACAGAAGGCCATGAAGGCAAAATTCAGGATATCGTCGGAGCCGTTGGAGAGGAAAACATTCTTTGCTTCCACGCCGTAGAGCTTTGCCAGTTTTTCCTTCAGTGCCTTGCCTGTTGGATCGGGATACAGGTTCAGCAGTTCCACCTCTGCCTGAGAAACCGCCGCCACCACCTCGGGAGAAGGCGGATAAGGGGATTCGTTGGTATTCAGTTTGACATACTGCTGGTCACGGGGCTGTTCCCCGGGTGTATACGGGGTGAGCGAAGAGAATTTGTCGCTGAAAAATTTACTCATGATGATTCCTTAAATCTAATAACCGTTAAAACGTGAAGAAGGGTTGCGTATTGCCGCAAAACTCGCGGTTTTGCCCGACGGGAGTTTACTGATGCGTAAACGAGCAAGGGCAAGTTCCGATTTTGCGGATAAGACGGCGTGCTATACGCGTTCGCTTACATACCGCCTTGGAGCGCTTTTCGTATAATTTCCTCTACGCCCGTTGCGCCCTGTTCGTGCGCGCGTTTGATCGCTTGCGTACTCTCGCTACGCGTGAATCCCAACCCCATAAGCGCGGACAACGCTTCTTCGTCCTGCGCCGAAAGCCGCATGGGCGTTTCCGCGTTCGTCGCGGACACGGTATCGCCGCTTGCGTTCATGACTTCCGCCGCCGAGATCTTGCCGTGCAGTTCAAGCACGATCTTTTCCGCCGTCTTTTTCCCAAGCCCTTTCACCGCGCTCAAACGTTTCACGT
>CALFPN010000173.1 GCA_937919015.1 uncultured Clostridia bacterium | reverse complement strand
ATTCTACAATAAGAGGTCTCTTTTTACTATTGTCCGATTTTACTGGTTCGGTTCAATTCCATAGTCTTTTTCTTTTTCAGCCGATCACACCACAAGCGATTTTCATGCCGCTGTTTCCCGCAGGCTGGGTCATAAAATCATCGGGTTTAGCGTGGATGACCACCGTACGCCCGAGGATTTCCGTCAGACGAAAGCGATTCGTCAAAACCATCATCCATGCGCTACCATGATTAGAAAAAAGAGGCGGCAAATCTCCCGCATGATAGGGATGGGCGCAGTTCGAAGGGTTAAAATGCCCCTTTGTTTCAGAAAAATCATCTCCGCCGCAGCCCATCCCCTCATGGATATGAAAACCAAAGACCGCGCCGCAGGCGTCCTGCTGCGGCAAACCACTGATATCTGCCCATACGATGACTCCTGCATCCGTCTGAAAAAATCGTACCCGCCCCCTTAAATCAGGATAAAGGGCAGAGCCCCGCAGAACTGCCGCAGCAGAAGGCACATCCTCCAGTTCATCCAGAAATTCCCGTTTTATTTCCATGAAAGAAGCCATTGGTTTTTCTCCTTTTCCAACAGAATATGTACATATTTTCTTTATGTGCAAAAAAAGAAGACCACGAAAATCGTAGTCTTTCTTCATCTTATTTTTCTGCAATCAATTCTCTTGCGGCTGCCAGCGTGGTTTCTGTCACATCACTGCCGCCCATGAGCCTTGCCACCTCGCCAACAGAGCCCTCCTCCGACAAAGGCGTTACCTTCGTCATCGTCTCTATTCCATCACTTTCCTTCTCGATCAGGAAATGACTATCTGCCATAGCTGCGATTTGGGGCAAATGGGTGATGCACAAAATCTGACGTTTTTTCCCCAGAAAACGCATCTTTTCCCCTACTTTTCTGGCAGTTCTGCCGCTGACACCGGTGTCGATCTCATCAAAGATAAACGTACCGATATCATCCGCATCCACCAGCACCGTTTTCAGTGCCAGCATAACGCGGCTCATTTCCCCGCCGGATGCAATCTTTGCCAAAGGCTTCAGACTTTCTCCGGCATTGGCAGAAATCAAAAATTCCACCTTATCCTTGCCATCTGCTGTCCAGTCTGCCTTTTCATCAATCTGAATGTGAAAGCGAGCCCCCTTCATTTCCATGTCCTGCAAGGCCTTTTCGATCTGCTCCGTTACCTGTTCTGCCGTATCTTTTCTGCGGGCAGTCAGGGTTTCCGCATAAGCCCTAAGCTTTTTCTGCGCTCTTTCTTTTTCATCCAAGAGTTCCATTACTTTTTCATTGCTGTTGGCAAGGAAATCCAGTTCCTCCGCCACTTTATCATAAAAGGCAAGCACAGCATCCACTGTTCCGCCGTATTTTCTCTTAAGCTTATAAATCACCTGCAGACGCTCTTCGATCTCTTCCAGCGTCTCAGGATCATTCTCCTGTTTTTCTGCTTCTCTTTTCAGTTCTCTTGCCGTATCCTCCACAGCCGCATAGGCATCTGCCAGTGCATCTGCAAAGGATATCAATGTAGGATCATATTCCGCCGCCTCCTGCAGCTTGGCAAGGGCATCCCCCAGCTGATCACAGGCAGAAGGCATACGGTCATTGCCGTCATACAAAAGGGCGAGGCTTTCGCCCGTCAAACGCATCAGTTTTTCCATACTGCCCAAACGTTTTTTCTGTTCCAGCAGTTCTTCTTCCTCTCCCGCTTTCAGGGCCGCAGCTTCGATTTCCTCTTTCTGGAAAGAAAGGATATCCATCCGCTGTTCTCTCTGACTTTCGTCCCCCATCAGGGCTTCCAGCTGCCTGTCAATTTCCTTCAAAGCAAGGAAACTCCTTTTATATTCCTCCATAGCATCCCCAAAGCCTGCGCCGCAGAAGCGATCCAGCAGACGGATATGCTTTGAAGGGTTCAGCAAAGATTGATGCTCATGCTGTCCATAGATATCAATCAGGTCTTCGGCAATTTCCTTCAGCATCCCCACCGTAACGGTGGAACCATTCACACGGCAGACGGATTTTCCCGTTTCACTGAGGGTACGGGTAACGAGGACAGAACCATCCTCCTCCGGCGCAATGCCGTTTTCTTCCAGTTTTTCCTGCAAGGCTCCCGACTGTACGGCAAACAAAGCCTCTACAGAAGCCATTTTTTCCCCATGGCGCAGGAAATCCTTTCCCGCTCTGCCGCCCAGGGCAAACTGCAGGCTGTCGATGACCATGGATTTGCCGGCACCTGTTTCACCGGTCAGAATGTTGAGCCCCTCGCCAAAGGAAATCTCGCTTTCCCGGATAAGGGCTACATTTTTGATATGCAGATGTTCCAGCATAAAGCGTCCCTCCCTGCTTATGCGCTATGGATGATGCGGTAAAGCTTTTCAATAATGACTGCTGCCTGATTATGGCTGCGCACCACACAGAAAACCGTATCATCCCCAGCAATGGTGCCTAAAATTTCACTGTTCTGCATATTATCCAGCGCAACAGCTACAGCCATGCCCATGCCGCCCAGCGTTTTGACAACAATGATATTCTGCGCATAGTCCATCTTTGTGACTGCTTCCTTAAACACACGGGTCATGCGTTCTGTCACTTCAGAATCATGGCTGCTGATGACAGCATATTTCTGTCTGCCCTTTTCCGTAGCGATCTTTGTCAGCTTCATTTCACGGATATCACGGGAAACTGTAGCCTGCGTCACGTTGAAGCCTTCTTCGCACAGTCGCTGCGCCAGTTCATCCTGTGTCTCGATTTCGTAATTTTCAATCAGTTCCAATATTTTTGCATGTCTTGCGATCTTCATCGCGCTCACCCTCCTTTAATAAAGAAAGTTCCGTTTAAAAATTTATTTGGAAAGTTTATGACGCAATACGTCATAAAAACTCTGTGGTTTCGTTTTGATAATCGTCGTCCAGACCTTCGCTTTTCTGATCTGTACCACATTTTTCCCCATCAGCGTAAAGTTGTCCTGCCCATCGGCACTGACGGTAAAGGGGGTATCCTCTCGGCTGGGTTTCACTTCCACCGTCACCACATCCTCCGCAGAGACGACAATGGGTCTGCTGGTCAGGGTATGGGGGGAAATGGGCGTAATGGCAATGATCTCGGCATCCGCCTTCAAGACAGGCCCACCGGCAGAAAGATTATACGCTGTAGAGCCTGTGGGGGTACAAATAATGACCCCATCCGCCAAAAGCGTGTCTACATATTCATCATTGACATATACATGAAACTCCAGAATTTTATACAAGTTACCACGGGTGATACAGATATCGTTCAGGGCAATAATGCCTTCCGTCCTGTTTTCTCCCGTGGCAATGCTGCATTCCAGCATCATACGTTTTTCCAGTTTAAAATCTCCACTGAGCACCTGATCAATGGCTTTTTCCGCATGGCTCTTCTCTTCCGCCGTCAAAAAGCCCAAGGTTCCCAGATTGATCCCCAGAATGGGTTTTTCAAAGCGGGCTGTTCTTCTGCCGATTCCCAGAAGCGTACCATCCCCCCCCAAAGAGATCAGAAGATCACTCTGAGAATACAGTTCCGCTTCCTCTCGGGCATATTGGGACATTTCCGCCCGTTCTGCCACCTCTTGGGAAAGCTGCGGTTCGCAGCCCTTTTCCACCAGATAGCGCACCAGTCTTTTGGTGGTTTCTAGCCCTTTGTCTTTTTGCACATTGGGTAAAATTGCTACTTTTTTCATTTCAGCACCTCATTTCTCTGCTGAAAGTATTTTATGAGACTGGGCAACGACTTCTTCCAGTCTTGCTGTCACTTCTTCCTCTGTCATCCCTGTCTGGCTCTTATCCAGATAGATCAGATATTCAATATTGCCTTCGGGGCCTTTGATGGGAGAGAAATCCAACGCCAAAATCCCCAGATTCTGGGCGCACACATAGTTCACGATCATTTCAATGACCTCCTTGTGTACGTTGATATCTCTGACAACGCCCTTTTTGCCTACCTTTTCTCTGCCCGCTTCGAACTGAGGCTTGATGAGGCAGACCAGCTGACCATTGGGGCCAAGGACACCCAATACCGCAGGCAGCACCTTTGTCAGGGAAATGAAGGAAACGTCGATGGATGCAAAATCCCCTTCATCGGGCACCTGTTCATGGGTCACATATCTGACGTTGGTCTTTTCCAGACAAACGACTCTTTCGTCATTTCTGAGTTTCCATGCGAACTGGCCGTAGCCCACATCGATGGCATAGACCTTCTTTGCGCCGTTTTGCAGCATGCAATCCGTAAAACCACCTGTAGATGCGCCGATATCCAGACAAATCTTACCTTCCAGCTCCACGCCGAATTCATTGATGGCTTTTTCCAGTTTATAGCCGCCGCGGCTGACATATTTCATCTGACTGCCCTTCACTTCAATATCTGCATTCACAGCCACCTTTGTGCCGGCTTTATCCTCCTTCTGGCCGTCAACATACACGTTGCCTGCCATGATATAGGCTTTCGCCAATTCTCTGGAGTTTGCCAGACCCAGCTGCACCAGCAGCACGTCCAATCTTTCTTTTTCTACCTTTTCTGCCATGGTCAATCTCCTAATCTCTTTTTGATGCTTTTGTAAATGCCCGCAGCATCCAGCCCGTATCGTTCAAACAGCTGACTCTGCGTGCCCTGTTCAATATATCTGTCAGGGAAACCAAGGTTCAATACATCCAGCTGTATCCCCTTTTCCCCGTAAAATTCCAGTACTTTGGAGCCGAAACCGCCCATTTTTACATTATCTTCAACGGTCACGATATGCTCACATTTCTCTGCCGCCAAAAACAGCATTGCTTCATCCAGCGGCTTGATGAAACGCATATTCACCAGCATAGGCTGATAGCCATCTGCCTGTAGCATCTCTGCCGCTTCCGCTGCCGCCCGCAGCATATGGCCTTCCGCCAGAATGGCAATCTTTTCACCATCCTGAATCAGTTCTGCCTTGCCATATGCAATGGGCGTTTGATATTCCCCAAAGGCTGTTTCTGCCGTTCCTCTGGGATAACGCACAGCGATCGGCCCGTCCCATCCATTCACGGCAAAATCCAACATTTCCCCCAGCTCCCAGTCATTTTTGGGAGAAAGGACAGTCATGTTCGGGATATGGCTCAGGAAGGACAGATCGAATACCCCCTGATGAGTCTCCCCATCAGAGCCAACAATCCCCGCCCGGTCAATGGCAAATACCACATGGAGGCTTTCCATGCAGACATCATGGATCAACTGGTCATAGGCTCTTTGCAAAAAGGAAGAATACACCGCAAAAACAGGGGTGATGCCGCCTTTCGCCAGCCCCGCCGCAAAGGTGGTGCCATGCTGTTCCGCAATGGCAACGTCAAAGAAACGTTTCGGGAAAGCCCGCTG
>CALFPN010000172.1 GCA_937919015.1 uncultured Clostridia bacterium | reverse complement strand
GTTGATGATGGCGATGTCCACGTCAGGCAGGGCGCGCACCAGCTGGGCGGCTTCGATCTCTTCGATGCGGAGCTTTTTGGGGTTTTCCTTGATGTCGCGCACGGTGGCGGTCAGGCCCACACCGTCCTTGAGGGTGATGAGGCCCTGGTCCTGCATGAGCAGGAGAGCGCGGCCTTCGTTGGTGGCATCGTTGGGCACGGCCACGATGGCACCCTTCTTGAGGTCATTCAGGCTCTTGCACTTGCCGGCGTAGATGCCGAAGGGCTCATAGTGCACGCCGCCCATGGAGGACAGCTTGGTGCCTTTCTGGGCGTTGAAATCGTCCAGATAGGGCTTGTGCTGGAAGTAGTTGGCGTCCAGATCCTTGCTGTCCAGGGCCACGTTGGGCTGCACATAGTCGGAATATTCGATGATCTCCAGATTGATGCCCTGTTTAGCCAGTTCTTCTGCCGCTACAGCCAGAATTTCTGCATGGGGTGTGGGAGATGCGCCCACTTTCAGTGTGATGCTGTCGCCTTCCGCTGCGGGTTCAGAGCCGCCGCAAGCAGCCAGACCCAGTGTCAATACGCCTGTCAGTAAAATTGCAAATACTTTTTTCATGTTTGTTTCCTCCTTAAGATTAAAATTATAATTGCTTTTCATTTTCGTCTTGTATGTAAATCCTTTCTGGAATTACAACCTTCTGTCTGTCTTTCTGGAAATTTTCATACCCAGTTCTTGGAATACCTGTACGATGATGACCAGCAGGATCACCATGATATACATGATGTCTTCCTGGTTGCGGTGGTAGCCATAGTTGATGGCGATGGCACCTAAGCCCCCGGCACCAACGAAACCTGCCATTGCAGAATAACCAAGAATGGTTGTGATGGAAATGGCACTGCCCACCAGAAGAGCAGGTTTTGCTTCCGGCAGCAGAACCTTTGTCATGATCTGCAAAGGAGAAGCCCCCATGGACTGGGCCGCTTCGATCACACCCTTTTCCACTTCCTTCAGGGAAGATTCCACCATACGGGCTACAAAGGGAGCCGCTGCCACCAAGAGTGCAATGATGGCCGCTTTGGGGCCGATGGTCGTGCCAACCACTGCCTTTGTAAAGGGCATGATGGTTACAAACAGGATCAGGAAGGGTACGGAACGTACCACATTGATGATGGTGCCCAGAATGGCATTCAGCCAGGGAACAGGTTTGATCCCGTCCTTATCTGTTACCACCAGCAGCAAACCCAGAGGTAAGCCGATCACATAAGCAAAAAATGTAGAGATCAGTGTCATGTAAATACTTTCCCAAAAACCTTTGCCGACCAATGCCAGCATACCTTCTTTAAACATATTCTACCTCCTCTACCACAACGCCTCTGTCTCTCAGATATTGAATCATGGTTTCTCTCAATGTTTTTTCTTCGGGGAACTGCAGCACCATCTGGCCGAAGGCTTCATCATCAATGGTTCTTGTATTGGCCGCCAGAATGTTTACCAACCCCTTTGTTTCGATCATCATCTGGCCCAGCACAGGTTCATTTTCGCTGCCGCCTTTGAATACCAGACGATAACAGTAAGGCAGCTTGCCTGTGTAAGCTTCTCTGTTTGCCCCTTCATGGAGCACCAGTTCCTGACCAATCTTTGTTTTGGGGTTACGGAAAATTTCTTCCACCGTGCCCTCTTCTGCAATCAGACCGCCATCGATGATGGCAACTCTGTCACAGATTTCCTGAATCACGCTCATCTCGTGGGTGATGACTACGATGGTGATCCCCAGCCTTTCATTGATGTCTTTCAGAAGCTTCAGAACGCCCGCTGTGGTATTGGGGTCCAGCGCGGAAGTTGCTTCGTCACAAAGCAGCACTTTCGGTTCCGTTGCCAATGCCCTTGCGATAGCCACACGCTGTTTCTGACCGCCGGAAAGCTGTACCGGATAGGCGTTCGCACGATCGGACAGTCCGACTCTTGCCAGAAGTTCCTTTGC
>CALFPN010000171.1 GCA_937919015.1 uncultured Clostridia bacterium | reverse complement strand
AAAAAAGTGGAATACATGGAAGATAAGGTGGGCGAAATCTACGAAGGCATCATTTCCGGTGTGACTGGATGGGGCATTTATGTGGAACTGCCCAATACCATTGAAGGCATGGTTGCCCTGAATCAGATGGATGATGATTTCTATGAATTCGATGATAAAAATATGCTGGTTTATGGCAAGAGAACGAAGAAAAGTTATCGCTTAGGCGACAGAGTAACGGTTTCCGTAACCAAGGTAGACCGCATGATGGGCACCATCGATTTTATGTTCGAAGACGATTTTGAACCCTTTGAAGACTAAAGAAAAGAACCCTCGCTGAGGGTTCTTTTTTTAGTCTCGGATAGCAGCAAGGATGAGGTCGCCGCCCAGATAAAATTCATATTTTGTTACGCCGGGCAGTTCATCCTCCGGCATAAAATTGCCTTCCAGTTCGATCCGCCAGCCAAGACCTTTATAGGTGCCGGAGCCGCCGTCATCAGCAGTGATGACAGGACGGGCAAAAATGGGTTTTTCAAATCCATTCACTCGAATGAGATCTGTGGCTGCTGCTGCAAACCAGAGAAGAAAAAGAAATATAAATATCAGAAATAGTTTTTTGACAAGTTTGATGGAATACATGCTTTTCCTCCTTTATTCGGGAAGCTGTTCAAGGGTAAAGGTCATGGAGAAATGGCAATCTTCTTGCACTTTAGAAGGGTACAGATGGTCGGAAGTTCCCTGATAATTGGAAATATCTGTTTTCTGGGTGATGCGGATATTTCCCGTTTCGATGACATAACTATCAAAAGGTGCTTCTTCGATATACTTCATGACGGAATCAATCGGATAAGGATGGCTGGCAGGAGATGCAGATTCAATGACAGTACCGCCCAGCTTTGCGATCTCCGGATAAAAAAGTCCGGTTTGTGTACGCAGGAGCGCGCCGACCAGCCATGTTTTTTCAGCGGGGGCAGAAATAGTATGATATTCCTCAGTGCTTTCCATGGTGAAGGAAACGGAGGAGAGCTTACCATCCTTTTCTGTGAAAACAGGCTCGGAAAAATTTCCCATGAACCAGTTAGGATAGAATACATTTTTGCCGTTATCAATTTCTTCATCTGTAAGCCATGTGCGGTCTTCTTCCAGCCGCATGACGCCTCCGATTTTATTGTAATCCAGCTGGTAATTATAGTTTTCAATAAATTCGTCTACAGTGAGAATCCCTTTGTTCGGAGGGGTCATCTGCCAGAATGTGACACCCGCGGAAAGGGCCAGTGTCACAGCAGTGATGCCCAGATAGCCGAAAACGGAAGCATAGCGGAAAGGCTTGGCTTCGTATCTGAGGTTTTCGTCCCATTCCATGACGCCGGTGTCGCAGCAGACCTTGTAGGACTGATAATTGCGGTACAGGTCGTAAAAAGGAATGGCGAAGCCTTCCCCTTTACAGAATACAGCAAAGGTACGGTCAAAGGCTTCTTTTCTGGTCAGCAGTTCGCCGTTTTTGTTTCGGATGGAAAGGCCGAAAAGCCATTTGCCCGGTGTTTTGCCCCATCTGGACAGGAAAAGGGGTTCCAGCAGGAATACCAGCCCCCAGCAGATGTAGATATCGATCAGTTCCAGAAAAAGGTTCCTTTCGGAAAAATTGACGCGGAGCAAAAGGCACACGAACACCTCATAACAGGTGGTAATCAGGCCAAAATCAAAACTGCGGGCAAAATATCGCCGCCAGGGATAGGGGGCTTTTGGCGGAACGAAGGCAGGCTCCTTGGGTTCATGAAGCCATGTGGCCAGTACTGCCGTATTTTCGTTTGTCATAGGCAGGTCTCCTTTCCAGATAAATTTCAAGCTTTTCTCTTAAATTTATCATAACAGAAATGGCAGGCAATATGGGAAAAAGATATAGATTTAAGAAAAACGTAAGATTTGGCATTTTTCTGGAAAAAGAGGGGAAAGTTAGCAGCGGCAGGAGATTTCTGTAAAATGACGGAAATATTTGTAACGGAAACGTCATTTGATTTTTTCGGGATAATATGATATAGTTATTCCTGCAGTAATAGGGAAGCAAAGAAGAAGGTGAAGCTGTATGGCAAAGGCGAAGGGTACAAAATTGATCGCGCAGAATAAAAAAGCATATCATGATTACTTTATCGAAGAAACCATACAGGCCGGGATTTCTTTGGCAGGCACAGAGGTGAAAAGTCTGCGTATGGGCAAGTGCAGCCTGAAGGAAAGCTATATCCAGATCAAAGATGGGGAAGCCTTCATTTATAACATGCACATCAGCCCCTATGAACAGGGGAATATCTTTAATAAAGATCCTCTGCGCCCCAGAAGATTACTGCTGCATAAAGTGCAGATCCGCAAGTGGGATCATGAAGTCCGCGCAGCGGGCTACACGATCATGCCCCTGAAGGTGTATTTCGATCGCAGCTATGTAAAGATCGATATCGCTCTGGCAAAAGGGAAAAAGCTCTATGATAAGAGAGATACCATTGCCAAAAATGATGTACGCCGTCAGGCGGAAAAGGATTTCAAAGTCAGAAATCTTACTTTGTAAGGATTTTGTCGTTTAAATGCCATGTTTCTTACCTACGAGGTGAAGACAGAGGTTGGCTTTTGCTCTGGCGAGCAAAACCGTTCCATTCTTTTCCTTCCGTTCCCTTGCACAGTCGCAAGCGACTATGGGACGGGAACTCCAAAGCGGAAAAGAATTTCACTGCCGAGGGGATGCAATGGTTTCGACGGGAGTCTTGAAAGTAGGGATAGCCATCCGCGGACCAGTGAACCGCGTCATCAAGCTGGAACCTTTTTTAAAAAGAAACGACAAAAATAATTTTGCACTGGCTGCCTAATTAACGGCGCCTGTCGGCCTTCAGTTTCTCACCGCTGAAGAATCCGGCATCGACTTGGTGGGGAACTTTTCTGCCTAAGCTTTGCGGCAGGAAAAGATTCATGAAGCTACTGAGGGACAAAGCCTGTCATTCGGCGTTGTAACGAGGGAATGTGAAAAGACTGACTGTGATGGGAGAAGTTCTTATGGATGGGTTTTCGGACAGGGGTTCAATTCCCCTCATCTCCATACTTGATTTTCACGTAATAGCAATCGTTGCTAAAAGCCGTGAAACACAGCACATACCAAGGATAGTCTGGGTATGTGCTTTTTTATGCAAAAAATACAGGAACGAATTTCTTCGGGCATATTCGTCTTGTTTCATTCGTTTTCAGAAAATTTCGTGACGAAGATAAAAAAGGATGCTATGATGAAGAAAGCGATAACGAAAAAAGGAGGAATAAAAATGTTGCATAAATCGAAAAAAATTTTCGGTATTTCTCTGGCGATGATCCTTTCTGTTTCCGCAGCGCAGTCTGCACTGGCAGGAATCTCCTATATGCCGGATGTAACGCCGGAAATGTCCAAAGCATCTTTCTGGGCGGATTATCATGAAGGTTATCATGATGTGATTTTGACACAGGAGGAGATCAAGGCATTTAATGAAGATACTTTCCGTGCAGAGGACAATATGGTCATGGATCTGAAAACAGCTGCAGAAACATATAATGGTATTTCAAAAAATGCAGCTCTGTATTCTTCTTCCACTGCAGATGCCCAGTATTACCTGAGCTGGACGTATGATAAAGAAGGAAATAAAACAGACTGGGCGTACTTTCAGGAAATGATCGACAATACACAGGATGTAAATGCGGCAGAAGTGATGCCGGTTCGTTACGGCATTGCCGTAAACAGAACCATCGTCCAAGTATTCCCCAGCAATAAATTCCTGTTGGATGATCCCAATGACAAAGATTCTGATAATATGGCATTGAGCGCAGTACCGGTAAATGAACCGGTGCTGCTGTATTCTACTTCCGCTGATGGGAGATATTATCAGGCTCGCATTGCCGGCTGTTCCGGCTGGATTCCTGTGGAAGATGTAGCTGTCTGTGCCTATAGGGAAGAATGGCTTTCTGCGTGGGATCTGCCTTCCGAAAATCTGCTGGTGGTTTACGGCAATAAGGTTTATACAGACAAATCTTATGAAACACCCCGGACCTCCCGCCGCATGCTGACAACAGGCACAGCTCTGGAACTGGTGAAAGAACTGGAGCCTGATCAGCGGGTGGGCAACCGTTCCCCTTATCATAATTATGTGGTTTATCTGCCTGTCAGAAATGAAGATGGCAGTTACAGCAAAGAACTGGCACTCATTCCGGAAACAGCAAAAGTACATATTGGATATCTGCCTCTGACTATGGAAAACATTTCTGATGTATCCCTGAATCAGTTGGGGGATGCCTATGGTTGGGGCGGTATGTTGGATGTAGAGGACTGTTCCGGCATGGTGCGTACCGTTTATGCCTGTTTTGGTATTGAAGTTGCCAGAAACGGCAACTGGCAGTGGAATATGAACATAGAAAAAATTGATATGACAAACATGTCTCTGGAAGAAAAATGCCTGATTCTGGATGAGATGCCTATGGGTTCTGCGCTCTGCTTCCCCGGACATGAAATGCTCTATCTGGGAAAAGTGGACGGTAAATATTATGTAGTCAGTGCCGTAGGTACGATCATGAGCCCCGATACCGGCAAACGACTGAATACCAGAGAAGTGATGATCAATACACTGGATGTGAAGCGGGCCAACGGCATGACATGGCTGGAAGCATTGAATAAAGCCTTCATGCCCTGTTACGCAAAACTGGACGGAAAAACATATGATTTCCCTGAAACCCAGTGGTACCGTGATGCAGTGGCATATTGTCTGAAAGAAGGTATTCTGAAAAACAATGGGGACGGTACTTTCGGTCTCCATGATACAACTACCCGCGCCATGGCAGCAGAGGCTCTGTGGGTCATGGCTGGCAAACCAAACCCGAATACCGATTGTTTCTTTAATGATGTGGGCGAAGCCCATCCCCAGAAAACGGCTATTATATGGGCAGCAGAAACGGGCATCATGTCCGGCTATGGCGACAATACTTTCGGTGCAGCGGATGCAGTAACAAGAGAACAGATGGTGTCTATCCTCTGGAGATATGCAGAAGACAGGGGCTGTGATGTTTCTGTGGGGGAAGATACAAATATCCTGTCTTATGCGGATGCTTTCGATATCAGTGAATATGCGATCCCGGCGATGCAGTGGGCCTGTGGTGCAGGTATCGTCAATGGCAATGAATACGGCATGCTACAGCCAAAGGGGCAGACAGAAAAAGTACATACTGCGCAGATGCTGATGAATTATGCAAAAAATGTAAAATAAGAACATTTGACAGAGATTTTGAAAAGGACGCGTTGTGTCATCAGGGCTTTTTTGCAAATCTGATTGATGTGAAATGGAAGTTGAATCATGAAAAGAATTTTTTGTTATAAAATGACGGAAAAAGATGCAGGGAAAACCATCGGCACCTTTCTTCTGGAACATGAATATACCCCGACCTGTATCAAATTTCTGAAAAAAGCAGAAAGCCTGATTACAGTAAATGGAAAATGGGAATTTGTAAATAAACAACTGAAAGAAAATGATATTCTGCAAACGGTTTTCATAGATGGGGAAAGCTCGGAAAACGTTCCTTCGGTGGAGATGCCTCTGGATATTGTATATGAAGACGAGGATATCCTTGTTTTGAGTAAAGCACCCAATTTGCCGATTCATCCGACGAAGGGCTATGAATATATGAATCTTGCAAATGGAGTAGTGCATTACTACGAAAAGCAAGGAATCCCGTTTGTGTTTCGGAGTGTAAATCGTATCGATAAGGATACAACAGGGCTTGTGATTATAGCCAAAAATATGTTGAGTGGCTCCATCCTTGGGGAGTCCATGCGAAACAGGAGGATTCACAGAACCTATCTGGCTGTTACGGAAGGAGAACTGCCGGAAAGAGGGACGATTGATCTACCCATTGGTAGAAGAGAAGGTTCTGCGGTGGAGAGGTGTATCGATGGAAATGGCATGAAGGCTGTGACGCATTATGAACGGCTAAAATATGTAAATGGCCATTCCCTTGCCAAAGTCTCTTTGGAAACAGGTCGAACACACCAGATTCGTCTCCATATGAGAGAAATCGGACACCCATTGCCAGGGGATGTACTATATAATCCGAATTTTCAGGCGATTGGGCGGCATGCGTTGCATTCCTGGAAATTGGAATTTCCCCATCCGATTACGAAAGAGAATCTGTATTTCGAGCAGGAACTGCCGGAGGATATGAAGAAGATTTTGGGTGAATGAATAAGGAAGCTCTTTTTTATGTGTAAAATAGGTGCTGTTGTCGGAGAAATGCATTTTTACGGAAAAAAGGATGTGTTTTTTGTTGAAACAGGTTTTGTTATGAGAATGTTGCCGGTTTTTGAGTTGAAAAAACCCATTTTTCTGGAGAAAGGATGAGTAATTCCTTGTGGATAACAAGGGCTTTTATTCAAATTGGATATAATTTTTTTGTATCGGTATTGACATTTTGGTGGTGCCTTAGGTGCGGCGATTCTGGCCGGCGTAGGAGCAGGTATCTTCAGCGGCTTCAAAGAGCTGAAGAATCTTTAAGAATCATACAAGAGCCTTCTTTTCGGAGGCTCTTTTTTTGTTCTGAAAAGTTCATAAAATCTTAAGAAAACAGCTCTTGTATCTTGCGTGCTCCTCTTTTATAATACATCATGAGAAGAAAGGCGAATTTTGTATGCAAAAGAAGGATCGAAGGAGAAATGAACATGAAAAAGAGGATCATCAGGGGGTTGCTTTTCTGTCTGCTGCTGTGCTGTTTTTCGGTAACGGCATTTGCTGCAGAAAAAACGGAAAGTCCCTATTATGTGACAGTAAACCTGACAGATAATATCGTAACGGTCTATGAGCAGGATAAAAACGGGGCCTATACGGTTCCGGTCAGAGCCTTCCTTTGCAGTGGCGGGGAGGACACGCCGGAAGGTACCTTCCAGACCATAGAAAAATATGACTGGAGATATCTGTTCGGTGATGTATGGGGTCAGTATGCCACTCGAATCACAGGACATTATCTGTTCCATTCCGTGCCTTATTTTGAAAAAGACAAAAGTACATTGGAGTATGAAGAATACAATAAGCTGGGGACAACGGCATCTATGGGCTGCATCCGTCTGACGGTAAGGGATGCAAAATGGATCTATGATAACTGCCCCGTAGGAACTACGATTACCATGTATCGTGGGGAAGTGGAGGAACCGCTGCAGCCTGCACCTGTGCAGAAGCTGAATGTGACCGATGAAGAACGCCGTGGATGGGACCCCACAGATCCCGCTGCGGAAAATCCATGGAGAAAGGGTGAACTGCGGGAAATGCAGATTCAGCCTTCCTGGCTGGAAAAAACAATAACGGCCTATTATGAAAACGACACCTACTATATCTCCGCGAAGGATGGGAAGGATTTGTTTTCCCGCATGGGGAAAAAGCTGGAATTGCCGGAGGATGCAGTGAAGGCAGATGAGGT
The DNA here is from genome assembly GCA_937919015.1 of uncultured Clostridia bacterium. Classification (GTDB taxonomy): domain Bacteria; phylum Bacillota; class Clostridia; order Lachnospirales; family Anaerotignaceae; genus Anaerotignum_A. Next base: position 5,134 of record CALFPN010000171.1, on the reverse strand, counting down.
GATTGTTTTCAGTGAAGGACAGGAATACTTGTTGCATTGCCGTATGAAAGACGACACGGTTTATTATAAGCTTAGGGATATAGCGGCTATGGCGGAGGCAGAAATGCTTTGGAAAAAAGAAACCAAGGAAATCGGTATTTCCCAAGGAGAGAAAGAGATCACTCTGAGTCGGGTATTGCAGGTTAGAGATGCAGTTTCCCTGCCTGCAAAAATTGCTTCCCTGTTTTTGGGATAATCGGTGATTTTATGGGGAAAGATTGCATTTTATGATACTTTATGATATGCTTTCAGGATTGATAGAGAAAGAGGGAGAATCATGACGATCAAAAAACTGACAGTTATTGCGGTAGCCGGTGCGGCTTTGCTGGCCGGAGCCATTGGCATCTCTATGAGCCTGACAAGTCCCCGTGAAATGGAAATGGAGGTTTCTCAAACATCTGTGGAACAGAGTGAAGATGGCCCCAAAACACTGGGGGATATGGAAAATATTCCCTTGTATTATGATGAAACGAAAAAACTGCTGCTGCCCCTGCGGAATGTGATGGAGGGGCTGGGGGGCTCTGTAGTATGGAATAAGGAAACCAGAATGACAGAGGTGACTTATCGCGGCAGAACATTGGTGCTGCAGGCGGGAAATGTGCAGGCAACCTTAAATGGCTATGCGGTGACATTGCCGGAAGCTGCGGAAATCATCAATGGTTGCCTGTATGTAGATGAAGCATTGATTTCTGCTTACTATACCGGCGAAGTGGATTTCCATACAGTAACCAGACAGGTGACCATGCAGACCAAGGACAATACCGTTCCTGTGATGGCTGTAAACGTGCTGTCGGGGCAAAAAGATGGCAGAGCTTATGAAATTGAAGTGCCTGTTATCGTTGGGTTGAATGATGGTAAATATGAAAAAAATCTGAATGAAAGCTTTTTGCAGGATATGCAGGCCTATGCCGATGCTTTTGTGGCTGCAGAAACAGGAGAAGCTGCGAGCGAACAGCTGAGCCTGCAGGTGAAAACTGGGATGTGTACCAAGGACTTCCTCTCTATCCGGTGGGAGGGAACGAAGGACGGCATGCCTGTGAAATTTGCGAAAAACTTCGATTTGCTGGGACAGAAAACGGTAACGCTGGCAGATATGCTGAAGGAAGGTTCTCTGGAAAAAGCAAAGATCGCTGCAGGAGAAGGGTGGACAGAGGATCGCTTTTATCTGACGGAGGAAGGCAACCTGATTTTGATGAAAGGCAGCGAAGGCGGCCAAGTGTTTGACTGGGCGGCAGAAAATGCGCAGCCTGAATGGAAGAGTGGCTATGAGCCATTATTCCGTAAAAAATAATGATGTTTTGAGGAAGAAGAGAGCTGAGAAATGCAGGCTCTCTTCTCTTTTTTTGCATAGAATATGAACTTTGTGGAAAAATCTGATTTTATGTCTGATTTTGAAAAATAGATATTGATTAAATGAAATATAAATTTAAAAGATTCATTTATTCTAATGAAATTCTTTAGGGATTCAACTTTGTATACCTGTAAAAACACTGTATACAGCCTGTTTGTTTTTTGATTAACGAACTTTTTTGGGGTGAAAAACAGTTTTATGACAATTTTGTGCAAAATTTTCATTTGTCAGACAACAAAATGAAGAATATTCTGCAGAAACAGATAAAAATGCATAAAAATATTTATAAAAACATGAAGTGTGTGGATATAAGTGACAAAGGGCATTTTGTTAGAAACATAACAGGTCATTTTTCATTTTGCTGTTGAAAAGGATTTGAATTGATTGTATAATAAGCGAGTAAAAATTCTGGTTCTATGTGAAATCAAGTGGGATTATGTTGTCGGACAATAAGTTTGATAAAAATTCTTCCATGACATGGAAACGGAATGTGCCGCCATTTTTGATGGCTGCAAAAATTGGGTCAATCCCGCAAATAAATCATTCTCTATTAAATAAGGAGGAGAAAATTATGGCTAAAGTTATGAAAACTATGGATGGTAACGAAGCTGCTGCATACGCTTCCTATGCGTTTACAGAAGTAGCAGGTATCTTCCCCATCACACCTTCCTCTCCCATGGCTGAAAAAACAGACGACTGGGCAGCAAACGGTAAAAAGAACCTGTTTGGTCAGGAAGTAAAAGTTGTTGAAATGCAGTCCGAAGCTGGTGCTTCCGGTACCGTACACGGCTCTCTGGCAGCAGGTGCACTGACAACAACATACACAGCATCTCAGGGTCTCTTGCTGATGATCCCCAACATGTACAAAATCGCCGGTGAACTGCTGCCTTGCGTATTCCATGTAACAGCACGTGCTCTGGCTGCACATGCACTGTCCATCTTCGGCGACCACTCCGACGTTATGGCTTGCCGTCAGACAGGTTTCGCTATGCTGGTTTCCAACTCCGTACAGGAAGTTATGGACCTGGCTTGCGTAGCACATCTGTCCGCAATCAAAGGCCGTGTTCCTTTCCTGCACTTCTTCGATGGTTTCCGTACATCCCACGAAATCCAGAAGATCGAATGCATGGATTACGAAGAACTGGCTAAAATCATCGACATGGATGCGGTGAACGCATTCAAGAGAAATGCACTGAACCCTGAACATCCCGTAATCAGAGGTACAGCGCAGAACCCCGATATCTACTTCCAGGGCCGTGAAGCTGCAAACAAATTCTATGAAGCTCTGCCCGCAGTAGTAGAAGAATATATGGGCGAAATCAACAGAATCACAGGCAGAAAATACGATCTGTTCAACTACTACGGTGCTCCCGATGCTGACAGAGTAATCGTTGCTATGGGTTCCGCTTGTGAAGCAATTGAAGAAACAATCGACTACCTGACAGCAAAAGGCGAAAAGGTTGGTCTGGTTAAAGTACACCTGTTCCGTCCTTTCGTAGCTTCCAAACTGCTGGAAGTAATCCCTGCAACAGCTAAGAAAATCGCTGTTCTGGACAGAACAAAAGAACCCGGCTCTCAGGGCGAACCTCTGTACATGGACGTATGTACAGCACTGTTTGAAGCAGAAGAAGCTCCTGTTGTTGTTGGCGGCCGTTACGGTCTGGGTTCCAAAGACGTTACACCTGCACAGTTCCTGGCAGTATATGCAAACCTGTCTCTGGACAAACCCAAAAACCACTTCACACTGGGTATCGTGGATGACGTGACAAATACATCTCTGGAAGTTGGCGAAGAAGTGAACGTTACAGGCGATGACGGTACAATCTCCTGCAAATTCTGGGGTCTGGGCGCAGACGGTACTGTAGGCGCAAACAAAAACTCCATCAAAATCATCGGTGACCATACTGACAAATATGCGCAGGCATACTTCAGCTATGACTCCAAAAAATCCGGTGGTATCACTCAGTCTCACCTGCGTTTCGGTGACACACCTATCAGATCTACATATCTGGTAAAGACAGCTGACTTTGTCGCTTGTCACAAACAGGAATATGTAAATCTGTATGACATGGTTACAGAACTGAACCCCAATGGTACATTCCTGCTGAACACAGAATGGACAGTGGAAGAACTGGATGAAAAACTGCCCGCAAAACTGAAAAGACAGCTGGCTAAGAAAAATGCAAACTTCTACATCATCAATGGTACAGCTATCGCTGCTGAAATCGGTCTGGGCAACAGAATCAACACAGTTCTGCAGGCTGCATTCTTCAAACTGGCGAACATCATCCCCATTGATCAGGCTGTAGAATACATGAAAGCAGCAATCACAAAATCCTACGGCAAAAAAGGTGACACAATCCTGAACATGAACTACGCTGCCGTTGACCGCGGTGTAAATGGTGCGGTTAAGGTTGAAATCCCCGCTGCTTGGGCTACAGCTGAAGATACAGCAGTAGCAACAGAAAGAAAGAAAACAGACTTCGTAAAAGCGATCGTAGATCCTATGAACGCTCAGGAAGGCGACAAACTGCCCGTATCTGCATTTGCCGGCAGAGAAGACGGTACATTCCCTTGCGGTACAGCTGCTTACGAAAAACGTGGTGTAGCGGTTAACGTACCCGAATGGTATGCTGACAACTGTATCCAGTGTAACCAGTGCTCTTATGTATGTCCTCATGCTGCAATCAGACCTGTTCTGCTTACAGATGAAGAACTGGCAAAAGCACCCGAAGGCTTCAAAGCAGTGGAAGCAAAAGGCGGCGCAGCATTTGCTGGTCTGAAATACAGAATGCAGGTTTCCGCACTTGACTGTCTGGGCTGCGGCAGCTGTGCAGTTGTATGTCCCGCTCCTAACAAAGCTCTGGAAATGAAACCTCTGGCAACACAGGAAGCGGAAGCAGCTAACTGGGACTTCATGATCGATGAAGTTGCTCCTAAGGCTAACCCCATGAGCAAAGCTTCTGTAAAAGGTTCTCAGTTCGAACAGCCTCTGCTGGAATTCTCCGGTGCATGTGCTGGTTGTGGTGAAACACCTTACGCAAAACTGGTAACACAGCTGTTCGGTGATAGAATGTACGTTGCAAACGCAACAGGCTGCTCCTCCATCTGGGGTGGTTCCGCACCTTCTATGCCTTACACAGTAAATAAAGACGGCCGTGGCCCCGCTTGGGCAAACTCCCTGTTTGAAGACAACGCAGAATATGGTCTGGGTATGGCTTCCGCAGTAAAACACATGAGAAACGGTCTGAAAGATAAACTGGAAAACCTGAAAGCAATCGACGCTTCCGTTGCAGGTGTTGTTGATGCTTGGGTTGAAACAATGTTCGATGGCGACAAATCCAGAGAAGCATCCGACGCTCTGGTAGCAGCTCTGGAAGCTTACGCTGGCACAGATGCAGAAGCGAAGAACATCGTTTCCTATGTTCTGGAAAACAAAGATCAGCTGGTGAAAAAATCTCAGTGGATCTTCGGTGGTGACGGCTGGGCTTACGATATCGGATTTGGCGGTCTTGACCACGTATTAGCAAGTGGAAAAGATATCAATATCATGGTATTTGATACAGAAGTTTACTCTAACACAGGTGGACAGTCTTCTAAAGCTACTAAGACAGGTGCTGTTGCTCAGTTCGCTGCTGGTGGTAAAGATATCAAGAAGAAAGACCTTGCAAGCATCGCAATGAGCTATGGTTATGTATACGTTGCTCAGATCGCTATGGGTGCTGATTACAACCAGTGCGTGAA
>CALFPN010000170.1 GCA_937919015.1 uncultured Clostridia bacterium | reverse complement strand
CGATAACAAGGGCAAAGGCTAGAGTTGAAGAATACACGGAGCAGAGGTTGTTTGATCGTGACGGTGTAAACGGGGCAAAGTTCAGCCTGATCAACAACTTCAAGGGTTGGAGGGACAAGCCGAAAGACGAAACGGTGCTGGAGGCCCTGTCGAAACTGGACAAGATACTGGAGGGGATTGACCATGCAGCTGAGCGATAAGCAGAAGGAATATTGGAGAGAAGCAAGCCGCCGCTGGAATGTGAAATCCGGGGCGACCAGAAGCGGTAAAACCTATCTGGACTATTACATCATTCCCAAACGTATCCGCTCTCTGGCGGGCAAGGACGGGCTGGTGGTACTGCTTGGGAACACGAAAGGCACACTCCAGCGAAACATCATCACGCCATTACAGAATATCTACGGGACAATGCTGGTTTCCGATATCCGTTCTGACAATACGGCAATGCTGTTCGGTGAGGAATGCTATTGTCTGGGGGCAGACAAGGTCAATCAGGTAGACCGTATCCGAGGCTCCAGTATCAAATATTGTTACGGGGATGAAGTCGTAACATGGCATCAGGATGTGTTCGATATGCTGAAATCCCGACTGGATAAGGATTACAGTTTGTTCGACGGTACCTGCAACCCAGATAACCCGAACCACTGGTTTTATAAATTTCTGAAAAGTGATGCGGATATCTATTTGCAGGAATACCAGCTGAGAGACAATCCATTCCTGTCAGAAGCCTTTATCAAGAACCTCATGACAGAATATGCCGGAACGGTTCTGTTCGACCGCTACATCCTTGGCAAATGGGTCATGGCGGAAGGGTTGATCTATCGTCCTATTGCTGATGATCCAGAGAAATTCATGATCGACAGAAAAGACCTGCCGAAACGGTTTGCCTATATCGGTATCGGGCATGACTTTGGTGGCAACAAATCCAATCATGCTTTTGTAGCAACAGGCATCGGGTTCGACAACCATGTATATAAGCTGAGAGCCAAGAGCATCCCTGCAACGGGTGTTTCGTTTTCTCAGCTGGAAAAGATGTTCGTAGAATTTGTTGAGGGCATCAAGCGGGATTATGGCTATCCCGATGGGGTCTACTGCGACAGCGCGGAGCAGACCATGATAAACAGCTACCGCCAGAACACCACCTATCCCATCTATAACAGCATCAAGCGTCCCATCAACGACCGTATCCGCTGCACCCTGCTTCTGATGGGGAGCGGCAGATATCATATCGTGCGGGGCGAATGTGATGATTTGGTAAAGGGCTTACAGACTGCCCTTTGGGACAGCAAGAGTTTGGAAGATAAGCGTCTGGACGATGGCACAACGGACATCGATATCCTTGACGCAGATGAATATAGCTGGGAGTACCACATCAACCGACTGACATTGGTAACTGGTTCTCCCGTATAACAGAAAGCAGGTGTATGAATGCTGAAAACCATTTGGGGATTTATCCTGCGGCTGTTCGGCTTGGAGAAAAAAGGTGTGGACGAGGTGCAGATGCAGCACAACACCCACTTCGCAGAACAGTACGAGGATATTTCCAAAATCAATTTTACCTCCATCTTCGCCAATAAGCTGACCACACTGGCAGTCAGCGAAAGCACGGCGGATATCGATGGGGACAATGCAAGGGCAGACTTCCAGAAGGAATGTCTGAAAGCCCTATGGGAAAACAGAAAGAGATTAACTTCCCGTATGCTGGGGACTGGCGGCTGCGTGGCTGCCCCTTATGTAAAAGACGGCGAACTGCTCTATGATCTGATTCCACAGAGCCGTGTCATCATCACGGAGAAGCAGGGGGAACGCATCACAGGGGCGGTCATTCTGGCGGACAGCCTGAAACGAAACCAGAAGGTATATTACCGGCTGACGGACTATAGGGTGCAGGGCGAAACGCTGGCTATCACCAACAGGGTCATTGACGGCTCTGGTTCTCCTGCCGCAGTGCCGGAATGGAAGGATATCGCAGACCACAGCATCAGCGGCGTGGACAGGGTGTTGTTTGCCTTCTTCAAATCCCCCATCGATAACAGGAAATCCGCAGATGAATACGGCGTGCCTGTGACATTCGGCTGTGACGGTCTGATGCAGGAGATACAAGAAACCCTAAAAGAAATCGAAAAGGAATTCAAGCAGAAAAAAGCAAGGGTATTTGCTGATGAGCGGTTCTTCCGTTACGACCAGAAGACCGGCAAACGGATCCTGCCCGGCGAAGCCTTTATTGCCGCCAATATGGAGGGCAGCAATTCTGCCATGGAAATCTTTTCTCCCGATATTCGGGACAGCAGCTATTACAACAGGCTGTTGCATCTGTTTGAACTGCTGGAAAAGGCCGTGGGTACCAGCAAAGGCATCCTGACCGCACCCGAAACCAGAGGGGCAACAGCAACAGAAATCAAAGCCAGCATTTACGATACATATGCACTGGTGGCGGATATCCGCACGGTACTGGAGAAAGGCATTGGGGAATATCTGCAGTGTTGTGATGTGCTGGCGAATTATTATGGTCTGGCTCCTATGGGGGAATATGATCTGAAATTCGACTGGTCTTATTCCATGATCGAAAGCAGTTCCGAAACATGGGCCCAGCTGAAAGAGGCGCAGGCCATGGGTGTGAAAAGCAAAGCGGAAGTAAGGATCTGGCTGAACCCCAATGAAACACTGGAAGAAGCGGAAGCGAAAATTCAGGAGATCCAGAAGAACGAACCAACAGTAACAAACCTACTGGGGGAATGATAAATGCTGACGGAAGAAAGAA
>CALFPN010000169.1 GCA_937919015.1 uncultured Clostridia bacterium | reverse complement strand
AGAAACAGGCTATGTGATGGATACCCATACAGCGGTAGCCTATGCGGCATATCAGAAATATAAAGCAGAATCCGGAGACAATAGACCTATGGTCATTGTTTCCACGGCATCTCCTTATAAATTCACAAAGGACGTTATGACTGCTCTGGATGCAAAATATGCTAACGGCGATGCTTTCGCACTGCAGGCAGATCTGGAAAGGGTAAGCGGCGTTGCCGTGCCTGCGCCCATTGTAGGTCTGGAACACAGACCCATCCTGCACAAAAATGTATGTGAAAAGACAGAAATCAAGGATGTTGTGAAGAACTGGCTGAAATGACTTTCTCTGAAAGGAGGAATGCCTATGGAAGAACGGGAACTTAGAACAGAAGAAGAACAGGAAAAGAAACCGAAGGAAAAGAAGTATGTGACCCGCAGAGAATTTTACATATGTTTGATGATCCTGCTGCTTTTTGTTTTCTTCCAGAGCCTGAGCATCAAAGAAAGGATTCAGCAGGTGCAGAATCATGTGTCCAATGCGGTTTATTCTGCAGAAAACCATATCAGTAATACCGTCAACAGCATCCCCCGTAATATTGAGCAGGGGATTGAAGATGCCAACAACCCCATTCGGGAAAGCAGCATGGAGATCATGGATGTGGATGTAAAGGCGAGAACGGCCACTGTCCGCATGACGGCGGCACCCAAGGAATATGTGGATGGCATGACCATGAAATTCATGGTTTCCTGTGATGATGGGGAAGCGGTGGAGATGCCGGCAACTGTAGGTAATGATCGTGTATTCGAGACGGAAATGGAAGTGCCTTTCTGTGGCGTGGTATCTGCGTCTGCCCATATGCGCAAAGGAAATACGGAATATATCCGTTCTGTGGGCAGCGTGGATGTGGAAGGTTCTGTTTTGCCCGCCTTTAACGGAAACTGGGGCGGCTCTGTCAGCTGGCAGGCCAATGGAGACTTTGTTGTTTTTGATGGAGATATTTTTGTAGAGGCGATGACGCCGGAATGGCTTCTGCAGCGGGACAAAGGCACATCCTTCCGCCTGAAGGATACCAAGGTAGAAGTGTATATTGACGGAAAGCTGAAAAAGACTATTCCTGCGATCCTGTTTTCTCAGGATGAATATGTCAAATCCTATAGGGCAGATTTCTCGGGGGAAAACAAACTGAAACTGAAAAACGGCAAAAAGATTGCATTCATCTTCAAAGGGGAAGACAACAATGGCCTCTGCTATTCCTATCTGGCAGAAACGGGTCGGTGGAAACAGGGCGATGGCTATGAATCTGAAGCATTTGAGATGGATGATCACGAAAGACTGACGATCGAGTAAATCATAAGAAGGACAAAATGGGAGGGGGATTTTCTCTGCACTGCATTTTGTCCTTTTTTTGTTTGTACAAAAATGGAAAATTGATTGCTTTTCTTTCCTCGTTGACGTAAAATGAAGATAGCGTAGTATGGGTTGCAGTAAGTGCTGCAGTTCTGTTTATATGCGTTTCGGTAAATGTGCCGAAAGATGCCAATTCAATATTCTAAATCAAAAGGAGAGATAGCTACCATGAAAATGTTCATCGACACAGCTAATGTAGACCACATCAGAGAAGCAAACGATCTGGGTGTTATTTGCGGCGTTACAACAAACCCTTCCTTGATTGCAAAAGAAGGCAGAGATTTTGTTGAAGTTGTAAAAGAAATCACAACAATCGTAGATGGCCCCATCAGTGCAGAAGTTATCAGCTTGGATCATGAAGGCATGGTAGCAGAAGCAGAAGAACTGGTGAAGATTCACGAAAACATCGTAATCAAGATTCCCATGACTCTGGAAGGTCTGAAAGCAGTTAAAATCCTGTCTGCAAAGGGCGTAAAAACAAACGTAACACTGATCTTTTCCGCAACACAGGCACTGATGGCTGCAAGAGCAGGTGCTACATATGTTTCTCCCTTCCTGGGCAGAGTAGATGATATCGGTTCCGTTGGTATGACACTGATCGAAGATATCGTTCAGATCTTTGATATCCACGGTCTGGATACAGAAATCATCGCTGCTTCTATCCGTAACCCTCTGCATGTGGTAGACGCTGCAAAAGCAGGCTGTCACATTGCAACAATCCCTTACAATGTTCTGATTCAGATGTCCAAACACCCTCTGACAGACAATGGTATCGAAAGATTCCTGAAAGACTGGGAAACAGTACCCAAGAAGTAATCAAAAATTTTTTCGGAGGAAATTTATAATGAGCAATATGGATAACCTGACAATCAATACCCTGCGTTTCCTGTCCGCAGAAGCGATCCAGAAGGCAAAGAGCGGTCACCCCGGTCTGCCTATGGGCGCAGCACCCGCTGCTTACACACTGTGGGCAAAAGAAATGAAGGCAAACCCCGCAAACCCCAACTGGGATGACAGAGACAGATTCATTCTGTCTGCAGGCCACGGCTCTGCTCTGCTGTACTCCCTGCTGCATGTATTCGGCTACGGTCTGACGATTGAAGACCTGAAAAACTTCCGTCAGAGAAATTCCCTGACACCCGGTCACCCCGAATACAAACATACAACAGGCGTTGAAGTGACAACAGGCCCTCTGGGTCAGGGGATCGCAAACGCAGTTGGTATGGCTCTGGCAGAAAGCCACCTGGCAGCAAAATTCAATACACCTGAATTCAAGGTTGTAGACCATTACACATACGCACTGTGCGGCGATGGCTGTCTGCAGGAAGGCGTTGCTTCCGAAGCAGCTTCTCTGGCAGGCACCATGGGCCTTTCCAAACTGGTTGTTTTGTACGACAGCAACCACATCACCATCGAAGGCGACACAGCAACCGCTTTTTCCGAAGATGTTCTGAAACGTTTCGAAGCATACGGCTGGGACACACAGGAAGTGGCAGACGGCAACGATGTAGATGCCATCAAAGCTGCCATCGAAAAAGCAAAAGCATCCGAAAAACCTTCTATTATCAAGATCGAAACACAGATCGGTTACGGTGCGCCTAACAAACAGGGCAAAGCATCCGCTCACGGCGAACCTTTGGGTGAAGAAGAAATCAAACTGGCAAAAGAAAATCTGGGCTGGCCTTATGCAGAAGCATTCTATGTTCCCGAAGAAGTGAAAGCACACGTTGCAGAAATCGTTGCTGCAGGCGCAAAAGCGGAAGCAGAATGGAACGAAATGTTTAAAGCTTATGCTGAAAAATATCCCGAACTGGCAAAAGAATATGCTGTATGGCACAGCGATGAACTGCCCGTTGATTTTCTGGATGATGAAGATTTCTGGAAAGACGAAGGGGACATCGCAACGCGTGCAACATCCGAAAAAGTGCTGCAGAAAGTAGCGAAAGTAGTTCCCAATCTGTTTGGCGGTTCCGCTGACCTGGCTCCTTCCAACAAATCCCTGATGAAGGACAGAGAATATTACAGCAAAGAAAACCCTGTAGGTTCCAACGTACATTTTGGTATCCGTGAATTTGCCATGACAGCAATGGCAAACGGTATGGCGGTACACGGTGGTGTAAGACCTTATATCGCTGGCTTCTTCGTATTTGCGGACTACATGAAAGCAGGTCTGAGAATGGAAGCCCTGATGGGTCTGCCTGTGATCTCTATCATGACACACGATTCCATTGGTGTTGGCGAAGACGGCCCTACACATCAGCCCATCGAACATCTGGCAATGCTGCGTTCTCTGCCTAACTACAATGTGTTCCGTCCCTGCGATACAAGAGAAACAGCAGCGGCTTGGTATACAGCACTGACAAGCAAAACAACACCTACAGCCCTGATCCTGTCCAGACAGAATCTGCCTTCCATGGAAGGCACAGGCAAGGGTGCACTGAAAGGTGCCTATGTGCTGAAGGACTGCGAAGGTACTCCCGATGTACTGCTGATGGCTTCCGGTTCTGAAGTGGAACTGGTTGTCAAAGCATACGATGAACTGACAGCAAAAGGTGTGAAAGCAAGAGTGATCTCCATGCCTTGCTGGGAAGTATTCGAAGCACAGGATGCAGAATACAAAGAAAGCGTAATGCCCAAAGCGGTTCGTGCAAGACTGGCTGTGGAAGCGGCTTCCGATTTTGGCTGGTATAAATATGTAGGTATGGATGGCGATGTCATCTGCATGGATGGTTTCGGCGCATCTGCACCTGCAGGTCAGCTGTTCAAAGACTTCGGCTTCACAGTAGAAAATGTAGTAGAAAAAGCACTGGCTCTGGTAAAATAATTTTTGTGGGGTTCCACCCCACTCCCCGCAAGGGGGTCACCCCCTTGACCCGGATATGAAACCGCGCATTTGCGCGGTTTCGATTTTTATATATAAGGAGGTGAATTTGTGAGAACTTTCATCGCTATTGAATTAGAAGAAGAAGTGAAAGATCATCTGGCAGAAGTGCAGGCGAAAACGCAGGAACTGTGCCGCAGAGGGAATTTTACGCCCAAGGAAAATTTCCATCTGACTTTGCATTTCCTTGGTGAGGTTGAAGCGGAGGACATCGATTATCTGCAGGATGCCATGTATGAAACTGCCCGCCGCAACAGACCTTTCACTCTGACATTGGATAAAATCGGGTTCTTCCCCAGAGGGAATAAAGGCATCATGTGGGCTGGGCTGGAAAAGAGCACTCATTTGCAGAGATTATTCAGCACGTTGGAAAAATCTCTGGAACAGCAGGGGTTTGCCCGCGAAAGAAAGGGTCTGAGCCCCCATATCACACTGGGCAGAGAGGTGGAACCCCACCGCAGTTTTATGGATGTGCAGAAAAATGTTCAAATTGATCCAATGAAAATTTCTGTCAGAAGCATTTCTTTGATGGAAAGTGTCAGAAAAGGTTCCAAGCTGGTATATGTGCCCTTGTTCCGTGTGGATCTGAAGGGAAAATGATTTAACAAAGAGCGAAGAAAAAGAATACTCCCACAGAGGAAGGGAGTGTTCTTTTTTTATGCGGAAAAAGCAAATTTCCTTGAAATCAGAGGGGAAAAGTGGACTTTTGCGGGGAAAAGGATTTGTGAAAAGAATGGGAAAAGTAGACAATTTTCGGGGGGAAAAAGTGGATAAAAAAACGTTTCGTTGGTGATTCCTCCAAATCGTAGATTTTTTAACAAATTGGGTTGAAAAAGGAAATTTCCTTTACTATACTGAAGGTAAATATGGCTCTTAAAAGGAGCCTGTGTACAAAGGAGAACCTGCATGGCAGGTGTGAAAAGTTACAATTCAAATCAGAAGGAATAAAGGATTATAAATTTTTAGGAGGAATGTAATTATGGCAACTACAGTATTTTACCCTGGCTATTCCGCAGGTGAAGATGCGTACTACGACATTGAAAAAATTTGCTCTCCCTTTGGTACAAAAGCAGTTGTAATCAGTGATGAAATCTCCATCAACGCAACAAAAAAATATATCGATGAAGCAACAGCAGAAGGTACTGTAAAAGTAGATTATATTCTGTTTGGCGGCGAAGCTTCTTTTGAAGAATGCGAAAGACTGGCAAAAGAAGATGTTGTAAAAAATGCAGACATGATCTTCTGTCTGGGCGGCGGTAAAGCAATCGATGTAGGTAAATATGTTGCTCGTGACATGGGCAAACCTTACTTTACATTCCCTACAATCGCTTCCACATGTGCTTGTAACTCTGCTCTGGGTATCTACTACAACGAAGATCATACATTCAGATGCATGTATCGTGTAGACAGACCCCCTGTACATATTTTCATTTCCACAAGAGTTATCGCAGAAGCTCCCGTATCCTTCCTGTGGGCTGGTATCGGTGATGGTATGAGTAAAGAAGCAGAGGTTACATTCTCCGCAAGAGGCAGAGAAAATGAACTGACTCTGGAAGAACAGGCCGGTGTAGCTCTGGCAGCTTGCTGTACAGAACCCCTGCTGAGATATGGTGTTCAGGCCATTGAAGACTGTAAAAACAACCGTCCTTCCGAAGCAATCGAACAGGTTGCTCTGGACATTTTCATCAACACAGGTATGGTTTCCAACATGGTTGACTCTGCAAAATACAACACATCCGTTGCACATGCATTCTTCAATGCATCCACAACACTGCACCAGATCGAAACAAGACACAAACATGGTGAAGTTGTATCCTATGGTACTCTGGTACTCTTGACACTGGACAAACAGTATGACAAACTGGATAGATTCTATGATTTCTACAAAGGTATGAAACTGCCTACAAAACTGGCTGACATCGAAATCACAGTAGATGAACTGGATCCCGTTCTGGAACTGGCTATGAAGAGATATGATATGGATGTTGTTCCTTATGAAATCACAGCAGGTATGCTGAAAGATGCAATTCTGGAATTGGAAGAATACAACAAAAAGAAAGAAGCTTAATTCATAAAAAAGAGACTTTTTCCGTCAATTTGATGAATGATAAATTTCGTCAATTTTCCAGTGGTTTTTTTGTGCGAAATGCTAGAAAAAGACAGCCAAAAGTTTTATACTGAAAGATGGGAAACGGAAAGCGTGACTTTCCCTCGCGAACAAAAGAAGATGGAACGGTATCAATCGTTTCTGATGGAAAAACAAATACACGATTATTTTAAAAAGCAAACGTTTTTAAGGAGGAAACAAAGTTATGGAATTTGGATTTTCTAAAGAGCTGGATCTGCTGAGAGAAATGTACAAAAAATTTGCAGAAACAGAAATCAAACCTCTGGCAGAAGAACTGGATGAAGAAGAAAGATTCCCTGTAGAAAGCATTCCCAAGCTGGCTAGATACGGCTTCATGGGTATTCCTTTCCCTAAAGAATACGGCGGTGCAGGCGGTAACTACCTGACATATGCTATGGCTATCGAAGAACTGGGTAAAGTTTGTGCTACAACAGCAGTAGTTGTTTCCGCTCACACATCTCTGTGTGCTGGCCCCATCTACTATTTCGGTACAGAAGAACAGAAACAGAAATATCTGGTACCTCTGGCAAAAGGGGAAAAGATCGGTGCTTTCGGTCTGACAGAACCCTCCGCAGGTACAGACTCCTCCATGCAGCAGACAACTGCAAAACTGGATGGCGATGAATACGTTCTGAATGGTACAAAAGTATTCATCACAAACGCTGGCTATGCTGATATCTATGTAGTTATCGCTATGACAGACAAATCCAAAGGCAACAGAGGCATTTCTGCTTTCATCGTTGAAAAAGGTACACCCGGTTTCTCCATCGG
>CALFPN010000168.1 GCA_937919015.1 uncultured Clostridia bacterium | reverse complement strand
CTATCCATATATTAAGGTGACGGTGCAGGAGGATTTTCCCCGTATTTTTATCACCCGCCGTATGGAAAAGGATAAGGCAAAGTACTATGGGCCTTTTACGGACGTTCTGGCGGCCAAGGAAACGGTGGAAACGCTGCATAAGTTGTTCCCTATCCGTAAATGCAAGAAGGTGTTTCCAAGGGATATCGGAAAAGAACGCCCCTGTCTGAATCATCATATCGGACAATGTCTTGCTCCCTGCAGCGGCAATGTGCCCAAGGAAGAATATCAGGCATATATCAAAGATGCCATGGATTTTCTGGAAGGCAAGCATGACAGCATCTTAAAGAAGATGGAGCAGGAAATGATGCAGGCAGCGGAACAGATGGAATTTGAAAAGGCCGCATCTCTGCGGGATAAAATTCGTTCGATCCGAAGTATTGCGGAAAAACAGAAAATTTCCAATACAGGTCTTGGGGATGCAGATGTTATTGCCTTTGTTCGTGCCTTTGAGGAATGTCTGGTGCAGGTGTTCTTTATCCGCGGCGGCAAAATGACCGGCAGAGAGAACTTCACCCTGACTGCCTTTGAAGAACAGAGCCGAGCAGAAATTCTTACTGCTTTTGTGAAGCAGTTTTACAGCGGAACGGCGTATGTGCCCAAGGAAATCATTCTGCAGGAAGCCTTGGTGGAGGAGGAAGCAGAACTGATTGCCGATTACCTTTCTGAAAGAAGAGGGAATAAGGTGACTCTGACCGTGCCTGTGAAAGGTGAAAAATATAAACTGGTGGAACTGGCTCATAGAAATGCCATGCTGATTTTTGAACAGTTTGGTGAAAAGCTGAAACGAGAAGAACAGCGTACCAAAGGTGCCATGGAGGAACTCAGAAAGGCGTTAGGGCTAACGGGAAAGCTGCAGCGGGTGGAGGCCTATGATATTTCCAATACTCAGGGCTTTGAATCCGTTGGATCTATGGTGGTTTTTGAAGACGGCCGAGCGAAAAACAGTGATTATCGTAAATTCAGGATTAAAACTGTTGTGGGGCCCAATGACTATGCCTCTATGAAGGAGGTTATCACCCGCCGACTGAATCATGCTGTCAAAGAGAAGGTGGAAGGAAAGACCTCCAGCTTTACCCGTCTGCCTGACCTGATCCTGATGGATGGCGGCAAAACACAGGTCCATGCAGCAGAGGAAGTATTGATGAACTTTGGCATGGATATTCCTGTCTGCGGCATGGTGAAGGATGATAAACACAGAACCAGAGGGTTGCTGTTCCAAGAGAAAGAGATCCAGATTCCCCTGACCTCTGAGGGGTTCAAACTGGTGACAAGAATTCAGGATGAGGTGCACCGCTTTGCCATTACCTACCACAGAAAACTTCGGGATGAGAGGAATCTACATTCGATTCTGGATGATATCAAGGGAATCGGAGAAGTGCGCAGAAAGGCGTTGATGCGCCATTTTGGCAGCATTGAGAAAATCGCAGAAGCGGAAGTGGTGGATCTGTTGGAAGTGGATGGTATGACCATTCCTGCGGCGGAATCGGTATACCTGTTTTTCCATCAGGAGGAATTGCAAAACCGATAATTTTCGGTTATGCTATACGCAGGTGTAAATTTGCTTTTTGAGACATAGAAAGGATGAAGTGTATGTATTCTGCGGAACTGGCTAAAATCGTGGAGGCATTTCAGCTTGAAAATATATTGCCTGAAATCTCTTTGGAAGGACGTTCTGTTAAAAAAAGAGAGATTAACAGACCTGCATTGCAGCTGGCAGGTTATTATAAAAGCTTTGATAATGAACGCTTACAGGTGATCGGACGGGTAGAACATGGCTATCTGTCAAGTCTGGAGGAAGAAAAAAGAAGAGATTCTATTCGCAATCTGTTCAGTCAGCATATCCCTTGTCTGATCCTTTGTAAGGAGCTGGAAGTTTTTCCTGAAATGATCGAATTCGGCAGAGAATTTGATGTGCCCGTTTTCCGTACAGATCAGCTCACCACTGATTTTACGGCGGAATTGCTTTTCTGGCTGAGAGAAGAACTGGCAGACCGTGTGATGATACATGGGGTGCTGGTGGATATTTATGGGGAAGGTGTTCTGATCACAGGTGCCAGCGGCATTGGCAAGAGTGAAACTGCGCTGGAACTCATCAAAAGAGGCCATAGACTGGTTGCAGATGATGCAGTAGAGATCAAAAAAATTGCGGATAGAAGGCTGATCGGTTCCTGCCCGGAAATCATCCGTTACCTGATCGAGCTGAGAGGAATCGGTATCATCAATGTAAAGGAACTGTTCGGTGTTGGTTCTGTCATCAGCAAAAAAACCATCGATCTTGTGATCAAGCTGGAA
>CALFPN010000167.1 GCA_937919015.1 uncultured Clostridia bacterium | reverse complement strand
CCCTCGAGCCCTTTCGGGCAGTATAAGGCAGCCCCTTCGGGCAAAATTTCTCAGCCAAATAACAATACAACCTTGACTTTAGGTGACCCAAATTATATAATAAGGGTGACCCAAAAAGGAGGGATGAAATGGGTGATAAAAAAAGAGGTCGTCCAACCGATAATCCGAAACCTCACAGAATTGCTGTTAAAATGGATGATGAAACAAAAGCAATCCTCGATGCATATTGCGAACAAGAAAATGTCAACCGTATGGAAGCAGCCAGACGAGGTATTCGGAAATTGCAGGAAGACCTGAAAAACTAAAAAAGGACACCCACCGCCCTACCAAGACAAGTGTGAGTGTCCACCGCACCCCCAAACGGAGATACGCAAATATTATAGCACTGTGTACCTCCTTTGGCAAACAAAAAGGAGGTTTTTATATGGAAGAATTACATCAAAAGCTTAGAACACTGGAAAAAATGACCCACGAATTAGATTATATCTGCGGCCTGACCTATATTTTAAAAGATGCTATCTGGCAAAACGAAGATGATTTAACTTCGCATTACTCTATGGCCTCTTTTTATATCAGTAATCAATTAAATGATTTTGGCGATAGACTAGCGAAACTTTTAGATGATTTATTTGATGTTTGCCGAAATCTGCCCAAAACGGCATAGTCTGCCCGAAGGGGCTGCTTTATACCGCCCGAAAGGGCTCGAGGGGAGGAGATTTCCAAGAGGAACGTCGTTCCTCTTGGACCTCCAGGGAGGGTCTGGGAACCTTGAGGAGGGGTTCCCAGGCTTTTTGTTACTTTTTGTGCGCAAAAAGTAAGGAGGGAAACTGGATTTTGCCGATGCACTTCTTAGAGGGGGCGAATACTCATATTCACTAACCGGAGCCTTGGCTCGAATGAGCCCAAATACATTTTCTTGGATTTTCGAGAACTTGAATTTCAATCGAGTTCCACACGGGCGCAAATAGATATCCTAATTTTTTTCGAGAACTTGAATTTCAATCGAGAACATACCCATAAACACAAAAAACCATCCTCTTTCCGAGGATGGTTCCATTTTTATCTCAAAGAAACGTAAGTTTTGATAACTTCCACAATCTTATCCAGATCCATTCTGGAAGTATTCAGGATCAGGTCATAATTTTCCGCTTTGCCCCATTTTCTGCCGGTAAAGTAGTTATAATAGTTGGCGCGGCGTTTATCTGTTTTCACGACCATAGCCTCTGCGCCTTCCGCATCCTGCCCGTATGCGTCGATGGCGCGTTTTACACGGTCGGGCAGATCAGCCTGCAGGAATACATTGATTACATTGGAATTGTCCTGCAGCACATAGTCAGCAGAACGGCCGACAATGACACAAGACCCCTCTGCAGCCACTTCTTTGATGACCTGAGACTGCACCAGAAAGATTTTTTCATTCAGGGGCAGACCTACAGAATCCAGACTGGGGGTCAGGCTGGTCAGAGAGAAGAACAGATTGCCGAAGGATGTTTTTTCCGCATCCTTGAAGCATTCAACGGAAAGACCGGTTTTTTCCGCTGCCATGGTGATCAGTTCGTTATCATAGAAGGGGATGCCCAGAGCATCAGCCAGTTTTTGGGCTACGATCCTGCCGCCGCTGCCATATTGACGGCTGATGGTGATGACTTTATGCTGGTTCATTTCAACCACTCCTTATCTTTCAGGATTTTTCCTGCAAATTTTATTTTTTATGATTTACCATTATATTACTTTTTCCAGCACAAGGCAAGGCGGATTTTTCCCTGCGAAAAATGCGTTTTTTTTGCACGAAAACTTTACTTTTGCCGCAAATGTGATTATTATAATAAAGATGGACAACTATGGCTATAAAACATAGAAATATATGAAGTAAGGAGATAGAATCATGAGTGAAGCTTTGACAGGATTGAAAAGAAGCTGCATGTGTGCAAATGTGAGCGAAGCAATGATCGGTCAGGAAGTGACAGTGATGGGCTGGGTTCAGCGTCGCCGTGACCTGGGCCAGCTGATCTTCATTGCACTGAGAGACAAAACAGGTCTGGTGCAGATCGCCATTGACGAAAACACAGCAGAAAAAGAACTGTTTGCAAAGGCGGAAACAGTCCGCAGTGAATATGTACTGGCAGTCAGAGGGGAAGTTGCGGCAAGAACAGAAGGCAACATCAACCCCAACATGAAAACAGGTAAAATTGAGATCATCGCAAAGGAACTGCGCATCCTTTCCGATTCCGAAACAACACCTTTCCAGATTGAAGACAACATCACAGTAAAAGATGATCTGCGTCTGAAATATCGTTATCTGGATCTGAGAAGACCTTCCCAGCTGAACAATCTGGTGCTGCGTCATAAAGTAGTACAGGTAATGAGAAACTTCCTGGATCAGGAAAACTTTCTGGAAATCGAAACACCTATTTTGGGCAAATCCACACCAGAAGGCGCAAGAGACTATCTGGTGCCTTCCCGTGTACACCCCGGTAATTTCTACGGCCTGCCCCAGTCCCCTCAGCTGTACAAACAGCTGTTGATGGTATCCGGTATGGACAGATACTATCAGATCGCAAAATGCTTCCGTGACGAAGACCTGAGAGCAGACAGACAGCCTGAATTCACACAGGTGGATATGGAACTGTCCTTCGTGGATATCGAAGATATCATGGATATCAACGAAAGAATGATGCAGAAGGTATTCAAAGACCTGATGAACGTTGATATTCAGCTGCCTCTGCCTAGAATGACATATGCAGAAGCAATGGAACGTTTCGGTTCCGACAAACCCGATGTACGTTTCGGTATGGAACTGAAAAATATCTCCGATGTAGTGGCCGGCACAGAATTTGTTGTATTCAAATCCGCACTGGAAAACGGCGGCAGCGTGCGTGCCATCAATGCAAAAGGCTGCGGCTCCTTCCCCAGAAAGAAAATCGACTCTCTGGTTGAATTTGTAAAAACATACAGAGCAAAAGGTCTGGCTTGGATCGTTGTCAACGAAGACGGCACTCTGAAATCTCAGATCGCAAAATTCTTCACACCTGAAAAACTGCAGGAAATTGTAGATGCCATGGAAGGTCAGCCCGGCGACCTGATCCTGATCTGCGCAGACCAGGATAAAGTCGTATTCGACTCTCTGGGTGCCCTGCGTCTGGAACTGTCCAGAATGCTGGAACTGACAAGACCCGATGATTTTGCATTCCTGTGGATCACAGAATTCCCTATGCTGGAATGGGACGAAGAAGAAAACAGATATGTAGCCGTTCACCATCCTTTCACAGCTCCTATGGATGAAGATCTGGAACTGATTGATACCAACCCCGGTGCGGTTCGTGCGAAAGCATATGATATCGTTCTGAATGGTTACGAACTGGGCGGCGGCTCCATCAGAATCCACCGCAGAGAAATTCAGCAGAAAATGTTTGAGCTTCTGGGCTTCACACAGGAAGATGCACAGGAACGTTTCGGCTTCCTGCTGGATGCCTTCAAATACGGTGTTCCCCCTCACGGCGGTCTGGCCTTTGGTCTGGACAGAATTATCATGCTGATGAGCGGTGCAACCTCTATCCGTGATGTAATCGCATTCCCCAAAGTAAAAGATGCTTCCTGCCCCATGACAGATGCACCCGGCGTTGTGGAAGAAAAACAGCTGGATGAGCTGGGTATTGCGATCAAGGAAACAGCAGAAGAAGAAACAGTGGTAGAAGAATAATGTACAAAACAAAACAGCGGAGTATAAAAAGCGTATGCTCCGCTGTTCCCATATTGACGGATGAAAACTCGAAAGTCATACTATTGGTATAAATGTTACATTTGTGTTCAGAATAAAAAGGAGCATGAAAATGAAGACAGTGGAAGAATTTAATAGCAAAATCAAGCGTGTCCTTGTTTCTGAGGAAGAAATCAAAGAAGCCATCACAAGAGTCGGAAAGGAGATCAGCAATTCCTATGACGGCAGACCGATCCTGCTGGTGAGTATCCTGAAAGGTGCTTTTGTGTTCATGGCAGACCTGTGCCGTGCCATCACAGTGCCCTGTGAAATCGGTTTTATGGCAGCAAAAAGCTATTACAGCGGCACGGTTTCCAGCGGTGCAGTAAAGGTAACCATGGATCTGGATCAGGATATCAGCCAGTATCATGTGATTATCGTAGAAGATATTATTGATACCGGCAGAACCCTGAATGATGTGGTGAATCTGCTGAAGGGCAGAAACCCTCTGTCCCTGAAGGTTGTGACACTTTTGGACAAGCCCTCCAGACGTGTGGTGGATTTCAAAGCGGATGTGGCTTTGTTCACGATTCCGGATCATTTTGTGATTGGATATGGTCTGGACTGCGGAGAATACTATCGGAATCTGCCTTATATTGCGGAATATGATGAGAAAGGGGAATAATCTGTGTTAGAAAAAATGTTTAAACTGAAAGAAAATCATACGACCGTGAAAACGGAAGTGGCTGCCGGTATTGCTACCTTTATGACAATGGCGTATATTCTGGCGGTAAACCCCAGTATTCTGAGTGAAGCAGGTATGGATGCCAATGCAGTTCTGTTGGCAACTTGTTTTGCATCCTTTATCGGTACGGTTTGCATGGCTTTGCTGGCAAATATGCCCTTTGCTCTGTCTGCGGGTATGGGGCTGAATGCATATCTGGCCTATACTGTTGTTCTGGGGCAGGGGATCTCCTGGCAGGTAGCTTTGTTTGCGGTATTTGTAGAAGGTATTATCTTCATTATCATGTCCCTGACCAATGTGCGTGAGGCCATCTTCAATGCCATTCCGCTGACGCTGAAAAAAGGTGTTTCCGTTGGTATCGGTCTGTTTATCGCATTCATCGGCCTGCAGAATGCGGGCCTGTGTGTGGATTCCTCCACACTGGTAACCATCACAAGCTTTACAGAAAATTTCAATACCCATGGGATCTGTGCACTGCTGGCAGTGATTGGTCTCTTGATCACAGCGGTTCTGTATATCAAGAAGGTAAGCGGCAGCATCCTGATTGGGATTGTTGTTACATGGGGGCTGGGTATGGTTTGTCAGCTGGCAGGCATCTATGTACCCAATCCCGAAGTTGGTGCGTACAGCCTGTTCCCTTCCGGTATTATCAGTGCGGATTTTTCTGCGCTGGGGTTGACATTTGGTCAGTGCTTCAACTTTGATTTCAGTGCTGTTGGCGTGTTCAACTTTATCGTGATCGTGTTCTCCTTCCTGTTTGTTGACTTGTTTGACACATTGGGTACACTGATCGGCGTAAGTACAAAGGCGAATATGCTGGATGAAAACGGCCGTCTGCCTAAGATCAAACCTGCACTGCTGTCCGATGCCATTGCGACATCTGCCGGTGCGGTTCTGGGTACATCCACCACAACGACGTTCGTAGAATCTGCTGCTGGTGTGGCAGTAGGCGGCCGTACAGGGCTGACAGCGATGACAACAGCGATCCTGTTCCTGCTGGCAACACTGTTCTCCCCTCTGTTTACATCCATTCCTGCTTTTGCAACAGCACCCGCCTTGATTTTCGTAGGTTTCCTGATGTTTGAAGCAGTGGCAGAGCTGAAGTTTACAGATGACAATCTGGCAGAAGTGATTCCTGCGTACCTGTGCATTATCGCAATGCCTCTGTTCTACAGCATTTCTGAAGGGATCTGCATCGGCGTTATTTCTTATGTTGTGATCCAGTCTCTGGCAGGCAACAGCAAGAAGGTGACACCTCTGATGTACGTTCTGGCCATTCTGTTCGTACTGAAATATGTGTTCCTGTAATAAGAAATGAAAAACAAAAAGCACTCCTGAAAAGGAGTGCTTTTTTTGTATCGGTGCGACGGGATTTGAACCCACGACCTCAGCGACCCGAACGCTGCGCCCTACCAAGCTGGGCCACGCACCGATATAACATAGATATTTTCTTACATTTCTGCCCAAAAGTCAAGAACGAGTTTTGTCGATGTTTGTCAATGCAGGCAAAAACTGGGGCGATGGGGTCGCCCATCGCCTTTGATCTTCTTATTCGGCTTCAACGGAATCGTAAATTTCCTGTGCGGATTTTTTGTAGAAACCAGTTTTTTCATCGCTGACAGATGCAGCAGTTTTGGAGTGGTAATACATTTCACAGGCTTCCAGATCGTTCATTTTGTGTTTTTTCATCAGCATTGCAACAACTTCTGTTGCCAGAGCAGTGCGTTCTTCGTGGTGTGTGTTTTCGCCAACGGAAGAATCGCTTTCCAGATGAGTCAAACCATCCACCATGCCGATGTAGAAATCAACACCCATTTCGGGGAACATCTGCTGGCTTTCCAAGATCATTTTGATAAAGCCTGCTTTTTCAAAAGCAGCAAAAACCTTATCACTGGGAATTGCTTTCAGATCGCTGTAATATTCTACGCAGGAAACAACTAAAGTACGCTGATCCATTTTTTTCTCTCTCCTTTTATAAAAAAATTCACTAAAAATTATAATACCTTATTTTCTGAAATTTTTCAACAGGCCAAAAAGGAAAACTTGACAAACCGTCATTTTGCGGTATTCTGAAAAGAGTGACTGATTTTGAAAGGAGAAGGAACATGGTCAATGTAAGAATAGATGAAAGTTTGAAGGAAAGATGCCCGGAAGCAGCACTGGGGCTTTTGCAGTGTAAAGTAGACGTATATGCTGATCCTGAAGAATTTCTGGCAATGCTGAACGGAAAAATTGCAGAGCTTTCTGAAGTGGAACTGTCTCAGGCAAATAAAAGAGAGAAGATCCAATCGACCAGAAAAGCATATAAGGCTTTAGGCAAAGAACCTAACCGTTACCGCTCTTCTGCGGAAGCCATGTGCAGAAGAATTGCCAAGGAGCGGGGCCTGTATTACATCAATAATGTGGTGGATATCAATAACTATCTGTCCATCAAAAGCGGCTATTCTATGGGCACCTATGATCTGGCCCATACGAAAGGCGATATCACATGGATGCGCGCCCCTGAAGGGACTGCCTACCGGGGTATCGGCAAGGACGTGCTGAATATCGAATTCCTGCCTGTCCTGTTTGATGAGGAGGGGCCTTTCGGCAACCCGACCAGCGACAATGACAGAACCATGATTACAGATGCAACAAAGGATCTGCTGCTGGTGTATTATGCCTTTGACGGCGATGGAGATCTGCCTGCGCTGCTGGAAGAAGCAAAAGAACTGCTGGAAAAATACGCAGGCGGCGTGGATTTTGAATGTAAAATTCTGAAATAATCAAAGGATGGTGATCCATTGAAAGTTTTTGAAACCCTTTATCGGGAATATTATCAGAAGGTATATGCCTTTCTGTATCGTTTATGTGCCAACCCCGATCTGGCAGAAGATCTGACCCAGGAGACCTTTCTGCAGGCCTATCAATCCTTTCACAAATTCCGTGGGGACTGTGAGATATTTACTTGGTTGGCGGCCATCGGGAAGCATACATATTTTAAATATCTGAAAAAGAAAAAGCTCCATCTGGATGCGGCCAATCTGGAGCTGGTGGCCCAGAGTTATCTGCAGAATGAGGACAGCCCTGAGGAGCATATCCACAAAAAAGATGTAGAAAATGCGGTACGGAAAGTAGTGGAAAATATTCCGAAAAAATATCGGGATGTGGTATTGCTGCGTATCTATGCGGAACTGCCCTTTTCCCAAATCTCGCAAAGTTTGAAGATCAGCGAAAGTTCCGCAAAGGTCATTTATTTCAGAGCAAAGAAAATGCTGATGGAGGTGTTGAAGGATGAACTGGAGATGTGAGATCGTGACAGACCTTGCGCCCATGTATCATGACGGTGTGGCAAGTGAGGCAAGTAAAAAGCTGGTGAAGGAGCATTTGAGAGAATGCCCTGCATGCAGAGCGTATTATAAAAAATATCGTCCCGCGGAAGGGATCAAAATGGATTTGCCGATTTCCGATGCAGAGGATTTTGTGCTGCTGGCCAAACAGATGCGTAAACGCCGTTTGCTGTTGTGGGGCGGTTTTCTGACCTATGTCAGTGCAACACTGGCGGCACTGGCTTTATATTTGGTTCAGAAAAACAGATAAAAAAGATCCGAAAACAAAAAAATAAAAAAATTTTTCAATGCTGAAAATGTTGAGTTCTCAACGTTTTTCGGCATTTTTTATTTTTCGGAGCATTTTTTTTGGAAAAACGGTGTAACTTTTTTGGAGCTTTGGGGTACTAACTTTTCGAAACCAAAAATTTGGGGGAGCAAAAAATGCTGTTTCCCCGGAAAAAGGGAGGGACAGAAATGAGCTTTCGTGTATTGGGCACAGGTAGCTATGTGCCGCCCAAAGTGGTGACCAATGAGGACCTGTCAGAATTTTTAGATACCAGCGATGCATGGATCACCCAAAGGGTCGGCATAAAGGAACGTCGAATCAGTGTCAATGAAACGGCAGCGGAAATGGCGGCAAAGGCCGCGAAAGCAGCTCTGGAAAACAGCGGTACAGAGCCTGCAGAGATCGACCTGATCCTGCTGGCGACAGTCTCAGGAGAAAGTCAGGTGCCATCCACAGCCTGTGTGACCCAAAAGCTGTTGGGGATGAGCTGTATGGCACTGGAGGTGAACGCAGCCTGTTCCGCTTTCGATTTTGCTCTGGAAACAGCGGCCGGCTACTTTGCCAGAGGGAAGGTAAAAAAAGCCCTTGTCATTGGCACAGAACGGATGAGCCGTATTCTGGACTGGACAGACAGAGGGACGGCAGTCATTTTTGGTGACGGCGCAGGAGCCGTGGTTCTGGAAGCCGGCGAAAATTATATCGATTCTGTATTTCATGTGGAGGGCAACGAAGAAGTTATCGGCTTTGCATTGCCTGTGGGCAGTTCCCCTTATTACGAAAGAGGGCAGGAACGAAAGCCTCTGGTGTATATGGATGGGCAGGCTACCTTCAAATTTGCGGTCAATGCCATTGTGAAGGACTGCAATACGCTGGTGCAGAGAAACGGACTGACCTATGCAGATATCGCCTATATCGTGCCCCATCAGGCGAACATGCGCATCATCGATTTCGCCGGAAGAAAATTGAAGGTTCCCATGGAAAAGTTCTGTGTGAATATTGATAAATATGGCAATACCTCCTCTGCCAGCATCCCCATTGCGTTGGATGAACTGAACCGCGCGGGGAAGCTGAAGCGGGGAGATTATTTATTACTGCCTGCCTTTGGCGGCGGATTGGCAAGTGCAGCTTGCCTGTTAAAATGGTAACCGCAAAAACGATAGTTTTTGCAAGTCGGGTCGAGGGGATGATCCCCTCGCAGGGTGTGGGACAGCGTCCCGCGAAGAAAGGAGAAAAATTATGGTATTCGAAAAAATTGCAGCACTGTTGGCAGAAAGACTGGAATGTGAAGCAGCAGAAATCAAGATGGAAACAGAATTCAGCACACTGGGCATCGATTCTCTGGATGTCATGGAACTTCTGATGAATCTGGAAGAAGAATTCGACACAGAAATCGAAATGGGCGAAAACAAAGTAAACACAGTGTCTGATCTGGTGAAACTGATCGAAGAAAAACTGGCGTAAGAAAGTAAGGAGGAGGACGATATGATCGTTTCACCCATTTGTGAGATGCTTGGCATCGAATATCCCATTTTTCAGGGGGGCATGGCATGGATCGCTGATGGCAAGCTGGCAGCGGCGGTTTCCAACGGCGGCGGACTGGGCATTATTTCTGCCATGAATGCCGGCGGCGATTATCTGCGGGAGCAGATCCGCATTGCCAGAAGCCTGACGGAAAAGCCCTTTGGTGTGAATATTATGCTGATGAGCCCCCATGTGGAGGAAGTAGCAAAAATCGTTGCAGAGGAAAAGGTAGCGGTGGTGACAACGGGGGCAGGCATTCCAACAAAATATATTCCCATGTGGAAGGAAGCG
>CALFPN010000166.1 GCA_937919015.1 uncultured Clostridia bacterium | reverse complement strand
AAGAAAAAGCCCTGAATTCAGGGCTTTTTTGTTTGTTCAAATGTTGTTTTCATTCGTTCGATATCATAATCCAACAGCCAGTTTCTGCAGTTTTCATAAAGGAATCGGATATCTTCAACGGTCTTGCCAACGACATCAACACCTCTGTCGTCGTAAGGATGGAAGAGCAGATGGCGTTTGGTATCAAAGAAGAATACAGCAGAGGATAGCTCTCGGAAGCCCAAATCCTTAAAATCGGAATGGACGATTTCTTCGAATAAAGGCTGTATCTTCGGAGGCGTATCTTTCATATCCCAAAGCAAAAGGATACGGGTCATAGGTTCTTCCGCCGCAGTGGTCACGTCCTGTTGATACACTTCTGCGGGGGAAGGCAGATGGCACAAATGGCAGAAGTGATCAATGATCTCATCCACATCTGTATCCAGATCGGGGGTACGATATAAAACCCAAAGCAGTGTGTCGAAAGGAGCGACCTTTTCATAAAGGAAAGAAGTGCGCCAGAGGGCACTGCGAAGATATTTGGGATTCAGTTTCTTTTCAGTCAGAAAGATTTCCAACGTTGGATCGCCTGTTTCAAAGCGAAGAGAAACGGGGCTTTCATAAAAAATGGGAAGCTGCAATCTTTCGTTGCCGATGATTTTTAATGTTTCAAAAGTTCTTTCTAATAACATAAGATTCTCCTTATGCAGATTGTCTGTTGTTGCGGATAAACATGGCTACAGCAGTGGACGTGATGATGATATAGCCCAGCCAGCTGAAAGCATCGGAGACTTGTCCGAAAACGAAATAGCCCAGAACTGCCGAGAAAATGATCTGGCTGTAATCGTAGACGGAAATTTCTCTTGCGGGGGCGAAGGTATAGGCTGCGGTGATGGTAAACTGTCCGCCGGCGGCAGCAAGACCTGCCAGCAAGAGGGTGCCCAGCTGTTCCAGTGTCATGGGATGGAAGTGGAAGAGCAGGTAGGGCAGGGTGCATAAGCAGGAAAAAGCGGAGAAAAAGAAAACGATGAAAGGTCCCTTTACGCCGCGGGTACCCAATGCTCTGACATAAGTGTATGCCATGCCTGCGGTCAGGCCGCCCATGAGCCCGATCAAAGCAGGGAAACATGCCAGATTGGAGGGCGTTGGTTTGATAACGAATACTGTGCCAATAAATGCGGTTGCTACACAAAGCCCCTGAAACAGATTGATTTTTTCCTTCAAGATCAGGATGCCGAACAGGATGGCGAAGAAGGGAGACATCTTGTTCAGCATGGAGGCATCTGCCAGTACCAGATGATCCACAGCGTAGAAATTGCAGAGGATGCCGATGGTGCCGCAGAGGGAACGCAGGAACAGGAATTTTTTTGATGTTCTGTCCAATTTTATCTCGGGGCGTTCCTTCATTAGAATGGATAGGGCGAAAAGCATCGCTACAAAGTTTCGGAAAAAGCTTTTCTGGATAGAGGGGAGATCGCCGCTCATCCGCACGAATAGATTCATCAATGCAAAGGAAAAGGAGGAAAGCAGGATACAGCAGACCCCTTTGTTTTTTTGTGTCATACCTGCGCCGCCTTTCTGGCTTCGGCCTCTGCCTTGGAGAAGGGACAGCCGCAATAATCCTGCCGGTAGAGGTTGTATTCTACAGACAGTTCACAGGAACGGCGGTAGCCATTTTTCTTTTTGAAATCAGAGAATAAATAAGGGATACCATATTCTTCTGAGATTTCCTTGCCCAGTTCATTCAGCACCTGTGCGTTTTTATGAGGGCTGATGGAAAGGGTAGTGGTGAAATAATCAAAACAGCCTTCTTTGGCTGCTTTTGCTGCTTCCTCCAGACGGAGACGGTAACACTTGAAGCAGCGTTCGCCGCCTTCCGGCTCGGCTTCGTGGCCTTTTGCCAGAGCAAAGAATCTTTCGGGATCATATTTACCCAGCTGGTAGTTTACCCCCAGACCCATTTCGTGAATGAGACGCTCCTGTTCCTCTGCACGGAAACGAAATTCCCTTTCGGGAGAGATGTTGGGGTTATAATAAAAAATCGTGATATCGAAATACTGTGCCAGATATTCCATGACATAGGAAGAACAGGGGCCGCAGCAGCTATGCAGCAGCAGGGAAGGACGTTTTCCGTCTTTCTGTAATTCTTTTATGGTTTTTTCCAGCACGACCTGATAATTTTGTTTCATAAAGTCGCCTTCTTTCTGAAAATCTATTCTTCAGTTTAGCAGGAAAAGAGGGAGAAGTAAAGAAAAGTAAGATTGTATTAAAAAAAGTACAAAAATATTTCACAAAGTTGCAGTTTTTTGAGAAGAGAAAATAAAAAATATCTTACAAAGTTTTGGCTTCGATGAATATATTTTTTGGATGAATTGAAATTTCGACAGAAAAGCAACTGTAAAACATGACAGAAAAGGCGAAAGGGGGTTAGGGAGGGGCCGATAACTTTTGGGAGAGATTTAGTTGGTGAGGAGAAACAGCGTGAAAGAAAAAAAGCCTGAAATCTCGGGAAAATCAAACAAAAAAGGGCTTGACAGTACATATTTGCTGTGGTAAAATATTTCCACATTAAACGAACGTACACATCACCCCATACTGCGATTGAGTATAACACAGGGGAGCACAGATTTCAACAGAGATTTGTAAAATTGGTACATTTTGCAGGCAAAATGCCCTGTAGATGGCCGAAAATGATGTGTTTTTTGTTCGAGTTGAATAAGAACTATGCATTTTGATGTGCAGTTCAAGGTTTTAGAGAATAGAATTTTATGAATGAGCAGGCTTTTGTAATGACCTCTGATCAAAGGAGGTGTATGCAAAGGTCTAGATTTGTTTGTAGAATTCTAATTTTGTGTGTAAAGAAAGTATTGTTACAAAATACACCTGTGGGAACTGGAATCCGCAGAAGTGGCTTTGCCGCTTCGAGGAGAACAGAGCGTTTCGAGGTATTTATGCCGATGGGACGAATCTGTTCAGACCTACGGTAAGACGAAAAACGCTTGAAGATGCGAAGCATCTGAGGTTTTTTCGTACGGGCTCAGCCCGTTTGTCGGTGCAGTTTAGATTACGAGAGGTGACAAGATGGACAAAAACAGAATTCGTGCACTCCAGCTTGGTGACACAACCAGAATGAGCTATTCCAAAATCAATGAAGTTCTGGAAATGCCCAACCTGATTGAAGTGCAAAAGAACAGCTACCAGTGGTTCCTGGACAAAGGTCTGAAAGAAGTATTTGAGGATATTTCTCCCATTACAGATTTCAGCGGCAACCTGATTCTGGAATTTATCGACTTTTCTTTGGATTCCGAGCCTAAATACTCTGTGGAAGAATGTAAGGAAAGAGACGCGACTTATGCCGCATCCCTGAAAGTAAAAGCAAGACTTTACAACAGAGAACTGGACGAATTGAAAGAACAGGAAATCTTCATGGGCGATTTCCCTCTGATGACCGAAACAGGTACATTTATCATCAACGGTGCAGAACGTGTTATCGTTTCCCAGTTGGTTCGTTCCCCCGGCATCTACTATGCATCTGATTTTGACAAAGTTGGTAAGAAACTGCTTTCTTCCACAGTGATCCCCAACAGAGGTGCATGGCTGGAATATGAAACAGACTCCAATGATGTATTTTATGTAAGAGTTGACAGAACAAGAAAAGTTCCTGTTTCCGTTCTGATCAGAGCAATGGGCGTTGGCTCCGATGCGGAGATCATTGAACTGTTCGGCGAAGAACCCAAGATTCTGGCAACACTGGAAAAAGACACAGCGAAAACTTATGAAGAAGGTCTGATCGAAATTTATAAGAAGCTGCGTCCCGGTGAACCCCCTACAGTAGAAAGCTCCGCTTCTCTGTTGAATGGTATGTTCTTCGATCCTAAGAGATACGACCTGGCGAAAGTAGGCCGTTATAAATTCAATAAGAAACTGGCACTGAGAAGCCGCGTGAAGGATGCGGTTCTGGCTGAGAACGTAGTTGATCCTATGACAGGCGAAGTTGTAGCTGAAGAAGGCGCAATCCTGACCATGGAACTGTGTGATCAGATTCAGGATACAGGTGTTGGTTACATCTATATCACAGTAGAAGATAGAAAAGTAAAAGTTCTGACAAACCAGGTGGTTAAAATCGATTCTTATATTGAAGAATTCGGTCTGACAGCAGAAGAACTGGATATCAATGAACGCGTTTACTATCCTATGCTGGTGAAACTGCTGGAAGAAAACACAACAGCAGAAGAGCTGAAAGCAGCCATCAAGGAAAACATCCACGAACTGCTGCCCAAACACATCACACTGGAAGATATCTTCGCTTCCATCAACTATGTGATGCATCTGGATTACGGCTACGGCAACGTAGACGATATCGACCATCTGGGCAACAGACGTATCCGTTCCGTTGGCGAACTGCTGCAGAACCAGTTCCGCATCGGTCTGTCCAGAATGGAAAGAGTTGTAAGAGAAAGAATGACAACACAGGATCTGGCGGTGGTAACACCTCAGGCACTGATTAACGTTCGTCCCGTAACAGCAGCCATCAAGGAATTCTTCGGTTCTTCTCAGCTGTCTCAGTTCATGGACCAGAACAACCCTCTGTCCGAACTGACGCATAAGAGAAGACTGTCTGCACTGGGCCCCGGCGGTCTGTCCAGAGAAAGAGCCGGCTTCGAAGTGCGAGACGTTCACCATTCTCACTACGGCAGAATGTGTCCCATCGAAACACCAGAAGGTCCTAACATCGGTCTGATCAATACACTGTCCACATTCGCAAGAATCAATGAATACGGCTTCATCGAAGCTCCTTACAGAAAAGTAGACCACAGCGGCGACGAACCTCGTGTAACAGATGAATTCATCTATGTAACAGCGGATGAAGAAGAAAACTACAACGTTGCACAGGCCAACGAGCCTCTGGATGAAAACGGGTATTTCCTGCATAAGAAAGTAACAGGCCGTTACAGAGAAGAAATCATCGAAGTAGACAGACATCAGATTCACCTGATGGACGTTTCCCCTAAACAGATGGTTTCCGTTGCGACAGCATTGATTCCCTTCCTGGAAAACGATGACGCGAACCGTGCGCTGATGGGCTCCAACATGCAGCGTCAGGCTGTTCCCCTGCTGGTAACAGATTCTCCTGTTGTTGGTACAGGTATGGAATACAAAACAGCAAAAGACTCCGGTATCTGCGCGATCGCAAAAGTTGGCGGTATCGTAGAAAGAGTTTCCGCTGATGAAATCGTTGTAAGAAACGACAACTCTCAGAGAGATGTATATAAACTGATCAAATATCAGAGATCTAACCAGAGCACATGCCTGAACCAGAAACCTATCGTAGATCTGGGTCAGAGAGTAGAAGCTGGTCAGATCATTGCTGACGGTGCTTCCACATGCAAAGGGGAACTGGCTCTGGGTAAAAACCCTCTGATCGGTTTCATGACATGGGAAGGTTACAACTATGAAGACGCCGTTCTGCTGAGCGAAAAACTGGTGCAAGAAGACGTTTATACTTCCGTTCACATCAATGAATTCGAAGCAGACGCAAGAGATACCAAACTGGGGCCTGAAGAAATCACAAGGGATATTCCCAATGTTGGTGAAGATGCGCTGAAAGATCTGGATGAAAGAGGTATCATCCGTATCGGTGCGGAAGTTCGCCCTAACGACATTCTGGTTGGTAAGGTAACACCTAAGGGTGAAACAGAACTGACAGCAGAAGAAAGACTGCTGCGCGCCATCTTCGGTGAAAAAGCAAGAGAAGTCAGAGACACCTCCCTGCGTGTACCTCACGGTGAAACAGGTATCGTTGTAGACGTAAAAGTATTCACAAGAGAAAACGGCGATGACGTAGGCCCCGGCGTAAACCAGCTGGTACGCGTATACATCGCACAGAAACGTAAAATTTCCGTTGGTGACAAGATGGCCGGTCGTCACGGCAACAAGGGTGTTGTTTCCCGTGTACTGCCCGTGGAAGATATGCCTTTCCTGCCCAACGGTCGTCCGCTGGACATCGTGCTGAACCCTCTGGGTATCCCTTCCCGTATGAATATCGGTCAGGTTCTGGAAACACACCTGTCTCTGGCTGCAAAAGCACTGGGCTGGAAGATCAGCACACCCGTATTCGATGGTGCAAACGAAATTGATATCATGGATACACTGGAAATGGCAAATGACTATGTAAACACAAGCTGGGAAGAATTCTCTGCAAAATGGGAACCCCTGCTGAATGGCGATATTCTGGATGAACTGTATGCAAACAGAGACCACAGAGAAGAATGGAAGGGCGTTGCCCTGGGCAGAGACGGTAAAGTTCAGCTGAGAGACGGTCGTTCCGGTGAACCTTTCGATAACCGTGTAACCATCGGTTTCATGCACTACCTGAAACTGCATCATCTGGTAGATGAAAAGATCCACGCCCGTTCCACAGGCCCTTACTCTCTGGTTACACAGCAGCCTCTGGGCGGTAAAGCACAGTTCGGCGGTCAGCGTTTCGGTGAAATGGAAGTTTGGGCACTGGAAGCATACGGTGCTGCATACACACTGCAGGAAATCCTGACAGTGAAATCCGACGATATCGTTGGTCGTGTAAAAACTTACGAAGCCATCGTAAAAGGCGAAAACATCCCCGAACCCGGTGTTCCCGAATCCTTCAAGGTTCTCTTGAAAGAACTGCAGTCTCTGGCTCTGGATATCCGCGTACTGCGTGAAGACCAGACAGAAGTGGAAATCAAGGAATGCATCGAAGATGTGGACGATCTGAACGTAAACATCGACGGTTACGAAGACGAAGAATTCCGTCGTTCCCGTCCTATGACAGCGGAAGAAGAACTGGTTGACTTCCTGTTCGACGACGAAGTAGGCGTGGAAGCTGACAACAGCGACCTGCTGAATGATGATTACGCCGGCGAAGATGACGGCTTTGACTATGAGGATGAAGTATAAGAAAGGAGAACAAACCCATGAGCACACAGACTACTGAACAGGGGATCGTATTCGATTCCATCAAGATCGGTTTGGCATCTCCCGAAAAAATCCGTGAATGGTCCAGAGGTGAAGTGAAAAAACCTGAAACCATCAACTATAGAACACTGAAACCTGAAAAGGACGGTCTGTTCTGCGAAAGAATTTTCGGGCCCACAAAAGACTGGGAATGTCATTGTGGTAAATATAAAAGAATCCGTTACAAAGGCGTTGTCTGCGACCGCTGCGGCGTTGAAGTAACAAAAGCAAAAGTAAGACGTGAGAGAATGGGCCACATTGAGCTGGCTGCTCCCGTTTCCCATATCTGGTACTTCAAGGGTATCCCTTCCAGAATGGGTCTGATCCTTTCCATGAGCCCCAGAGCTCTGGAAAAGGTTCTGTACTTCGCTTCCTATATCGTACTGGATGCAGGCGATACAGAACTGCAGTACAAACAGCTTCTGACAGAAAGAGAATACAGAGAAGCATATGATAAATACGGCACAAGATTCGTAGCAGCAATGGGTGCGGAAGCGATCAAACAGCTGCTGATGGATATCGATCTGGAAAAAGAATCCGTAGAACTGAAAGCACAGCTGCAGGATACCACAGGCCAGAAACGTGTTCGTATCATCAAAAAACTGGAAGTCATCGAAAGCTTCCGTCTGTCCGGCAACAAACCCGAATGGATGATTCTGGATGCAATCCCCGTAATTCCCCCTGAAATCCGTCCTATGGTTCAGCTGGATGGCGGCAGATTTGCAACCAGTGACCTGAACGATCTGTATAGAAGAGTCATCAACAGAAACAACCGTCTGAAAAGACTGCTGGATCTGGGCGCGCCTGACATCATCGTAAGAAACGAAAAGAGAATGCTGCAGGAAGCAGTTGACGCCCTGATCGACAACGGTCGCCGTGGTCGTCCCGTTACAGGCCCCGGCAACAGAGCACTGAAATCTCTGTCCGATATGCTGAAGGGTAAACAGGGTCGTTTCCGTCAGAACCTGCTGGGGAAACGTGTTGACTACTCCGGCCGTTCTGTAATCGTTGTAGGCCCCGAACTGAAAATTTACCAGTGCGGTCTGCCCAAAGAAATGGCGATCGAACTGTTCAAACCCTTCGTAATGAAGAAACTGGTGGAAGATGGTCTGGCACACAACATCAAATCTGCGAAGAGAATGGTGGAAAGACTGCAGACAGAAGTATGGGATATTCTGGAAGAAGTCATCAGAGAACATCCCGTTATGCTGAACCGTGCGCCGACACTGCACAGACTGGGTATTCAGGCATTTGAACCCGTTCTGGTGGAAGGTCGTGCCATCAAACTGCATCCTCTGGTATGTACAGCGTACAACGCCGACTTCGACGGTGACCAGATGGCGGTTCATGTACCTCTGAGTGTGGAAGCACAGGCAGAATGCCGTTTCCTGCTGCTGTCTCCCAACAACCTGCTGAAACCTTCCGACGGTGCGCCTGTAACAGTACCCTCTCAGGATATGATTCTGGGTATGTACTACCTGACACTGGAAAGAGACGACCTGAATGAAAGATACACAGAAGATCTGCTGGATGCAGAAGGCAACGTGATCAGAAAAGCCGGCGACATCATCATGAAGGTTTTCAAGGATGAAAAAGAAGCAATTCTGGCTTATGATAACAACGAAGTAACACTGCAGGAAATTATCAAAGTAAGAAGAGTTATGGAATTCAATGGTGTTCTGGAATCCAAAATGGTAAGAACAACCGTAGGCCGTATCATCTTTAATGAAGCAATTCCTCAGAATCTGGGCTATGTTGACAGAACAGACGATGCAACAAAATTCAACTACGAAGTTGACTTCCTGGTTGATAAAAAAGCCATCGGTAAGATCATCAACAAATGTATCAACCGCTGCGGCGCAACAGAAACAGCATCCGTTCTGGATAAGATCAAATCTCTGGGTTACAAATTCTCCACAAGAGCTGCCATGACAGTATCCGTATCCGACATGGAAATTCCTAAGGAAAAAGCGGAATACCTGCAGGAAGCAGAATCCAAAGTAGATCTGATTACAAGAAAATTCCGTCGTGGTCTGATGACAGACGAAGAACGTCACCAGAAAGTCATCGAAGCATGGAACATTGCCGATGATAAGATCACAGCAGCTCTGCTGGCAGGTCTGGGTAAATATAACAACATCTATATGATGGCAAACTCCGGTGCCCGTGGTTCCAACAGACAGATCAAACAGCTGGCCGGTATGCGTGGTCTGATGGCATCCCCTAACGGCGGTATCATCGAACTGCCCATCAAAGCGAACTTCCGTGAAGGTCTGTCCGTACTGGAATACTTCATTTCCGCTCACGGTGCTCGTAAAGGTCTGACGGATACAGCTCTGAAGACAGCCGACTCCGGTTACCTGACACGTCGTCTGGTAGACGTATCTCAGGATATCATCGTAAGAGAATGGGATTGCTGCGACGGCAGAGATATCGATACACCTTGTATGGAAATCTCCGCATTCATGGACGGCAACGAAGTGATCGAAGGTCTGCAGGATCGTATCCGCGGCAGATGGTCTGCTTACGACATCATCCACCCCGAAACAGGCGAAATCATCGTTCCTGCTGACACAATGATTACAGTAGATCAGGCAGAAGCAGTGGAAAAAGCAGGCGTGAAGAAAGTATGGATCAGAACGGTACTGACATGCCGTTCCGAAGTGGGTATCTGTGCAAAATGTTACGGTGCCAACATGGCAAGCGGCAGATATGTACGTATCGGTGAATCCGTAGGTATCATCGCGGCACAGTCCATCGGTGAACCCGGTACACAGCTGACCATGCGTACCTTCCACACAGGCGGTATCGCCGGCGATGACATCACACAGGGTCTTCCTCGAGTTGAAGAACTGTTTGAAGCAAGAAAACCCAAGGGTCTTGCAATCATTGCGGAATTCGGTGGTAAAGTAACACTGAATGATACAAAGAAAAAACGTGAAGTCATCATCACAAACCTGGAAACAGGCGAGACAAAAGATTATCTGATCCCTTACGGTTCCAGAATCAAAGTTTACGACGGCGACGTGATCGAAGCCGGTGATGAAATCACAGAAGGTAGCGTGAACCCTCACGATATCTTGAAGATCAAAGGTCTGAGAGGCGTTCAGGACTACATGATTCAGGAAGTACAGCGCGTATACCGTCTGCAGGGTGTAGAAATCAGTGACAAACATATCGAAGTTATCGTTCGTCAGATGCTAAAACGCGTGAAGATCGAAGAAAACGGCGATACAGATTTCCTGCCCGGCTCTCTGGTAGACTGGCTGACATTTGAAAATACAAACGCTGCACTGGAAAAAGAAGGCAAAGAACCTGCGAAGGGTACAAGAGTACTCTTGGGTATCACAAAAGCATCTCTGGCAACAGACTCCTTCCTTTCCGCAGCTTCCTTCCAGGAAACAACAAGAGTTCTGACAGAAGCAGCGATCAAAGGTAAGATCGATCCACTGATCGGCCTGAAAGAAAACGTATGTATCGGTAAACTGATCCCCGCCGGTACAGGTATGACCAGATACAGAAACGTTGAAATCGTGACAGAAGGTCAGGAAGAAGCAACAGCAGAAGCTGCACCTGATGCAGAAGAAGTTGTAATTGCTGATGACGAAATGATCTAAAGCAGAAAAAGAGATTGCCGCGGCGGCGGAAACAGACTTGCTTGCAGGGATGGTTTCGGCAGAACGGTAAACAGTTTGCAGAGCAAACACATCCATAAGCCGGATGGCTTATGGATGTTCTTTATAATAGGTAGACAATCAGCCATAGGCCAAAAGGTTTATGGCTGATTTTTATTATTTATGGATAAAATGTATTTTCTGAGAAACAATTTTAAGAACAGGAGGGAAACTCTTCCTTTTCGGGACGTGTGTTTTTCTAAGAAGGACAAGGATAAAATGTATCGAAAAAACCTGTAAAATCAAAGAAAAATCCTTGACTTTTGAAAATGTCGATGATAAAATTTTCTAGTGTCCGGTTTCAGGGGCTTTTCTAAGCGGGCCAATGAGACGGAACAAGATAAGAATTATTGCAATTTGCAGATGTATTATTTTATAAGGAGGTGCAGTTAATGCCTACATTTAACCAGTTAGTAAGAAAAGGCAGAAAAACTGTTGAGAAAAAATCTACAGCACCCGCTCTGCAGAAAGGTCTGAACTCCCTGCAGAAAAAAGCTACAGACGTATCCTCTCCTCAGAAAAGAGGCGTTTGTACAGCGGTAAAAACTTCCACACCTAAGAAGCCTAACTCTGCTCTGAGAAAAATTGCCAGAGTTCGTCTGTCCAACGGTATCGAAGTTACAGCATATATCCCCGGTGAAGGCCACAACCTGCAGGAACACTCCGTTGTTCTGATCAGAGGTGGTAGAGTAAAAGACCTTCCCGGTGTACGTTACCACATCGTAAGAGGTACTCTGGATACAGCTGGCGTAGCAAACAGAATGCAGGCTCGTTCCAAATACGGCGCAAAACGCCCTAAAGCAGCTAAGAAGTAATTTCAACCTGCAAAGGAACAAAGCAATTTCACACAAAACAAAGACAAATCTATTAGTAGAAATGCCTTATACAGATCAATACAATCTGCGATTGCTTAGACGAGATATACGTTGAGAAAGATAAGGCATGAAAACACGGACCGGATATAAGATCCGTGAAGTACCGAGAATAGTTTTTTATTCATCAAGGAGGGAAGAATCGTGCCTAGAAAAGGACATGTTGCAAAAAGAGAGGTTCTGGCCGATCCTATTTACAACAGCAAGCTGGTGACAAAACTGATCAACAGCATCATGCTGGATGGTAAAAAAGGTGTAGCTGAGAAAATCGTTTATGGTGCATTTGAAAAAGTAGCAGAAAAAACAGGTAAAGACGCTCTGGAAGCTTTTGAAGAAGCTCTGGGTAATGTAATGCCTGTACTGGAAGTTAAAGCACGCCGTGTTGGTGGTGCAACTTACCAGGTACCCATGGAAATCAGACCCGAAAGAAGACAGACACTGGGCCTGAGATGGATTACACTGTACTCCAGAAAACGTGGTGAAAAAACAATGGTAGATCGTCTGGCAGGCGAAATCCTGGACGCTCTGAACAACGCCGGCGGCGCTTGCAAGAGAAAAGACGAAATGCACAAAATGGCAGAAGCAAACAAAGCTTTCTCCCACTTCAAATGGTAAGATTCATCTGGAAACAGATGTTTACCAAACCCTGCGAAGCGTAAGCTTCGAAAATGAAAACGAATGGAAACCGGGAAAGATGGAAAGGCTGTTTAGTAGTCTTTCCATAAACCCGATTATGACTACAAAAAGGAGGATTTCAGCGTGGCAAACAGAGCATACCCCCTGGAAAGAACCAGAAATATCGGTATCATG
This sequence comes from uncultured Clostridia bacterium, assembly GCA_937919015.1. GTDB lineage: Bacteria > Bacillota > Clostridia > Lachnospirales > Anaerotignaceae > Anaerotignum_A. The sequence continues at coordinate 6,376 of CALFPN010000166.1, read as the reverse complement.
GCGCACATCGACGCTGGTAAAACAACTCTGACAGAACGTATTCTGTTCTACACAGGCCGTAACTACAAGATCGGTGATACCCACGAAGGTACAGCGACAATGGACTGGATGGAACAGGAACAGGAAAGAGGTATCACAATCACATCCGCTGCTACAACATGTCAGTGGAATGACAATAGAATCAACATCATCGATACTCCCGGTCACGTTGACTTCACAGTTGAAGTAGAACGTTCCCTGCGTGTACTGGACGGTGCTGTTTGCGTACTGGACGCAAAGGGCGGTGTTGAACCTCAGACAGAAACAGTTTGGAGACAGGCTGACAACTACAAAGTACCCCGTATGATCTTCGTAAACAAAATGGACATCATGGGTGCTGACTTCTTCGGTTCTATGAAATCCATCGTAGACAGACTGGGCTGCCATCCCGTAGCAGTTACTCTGCCTATCGGTGCTGAAAGCGACTTCAGAGGTATCATCGACCTGATGAAAATGAAAGCATACTTCTATGAAAACGCAACAGGTACAGAAGTAGACGAAGAAGAAATCCCTGCAGAATACATGGATCAGGCTGAAGAATACAGACAGATCATGGTAGAAACAATTGCAGAAACAGATGAAGAACTGATGGAAAAATTCTTCGCAGAAGAAGAAATTTCCGAAGAAGAACTGAAAGCTGCTCTGCGTAAAGCATGTATCAACTGTGAACTGATGCCCGTACTGTGTGGTTCCGCTTACAGAAACAAAGGCGTTCAGAAACTGCTGGACGGCGTTATCGAATATATGCCCGCACCTACAGATATCGAAGCGATCAAAGGTGTTGACCCTACAACAGGCGAAGAAACAGTAAGACACGCATCTGACGAAGAACCTTTCTCCGCTCTGGTATTCAAAGTAATGAATGACCCCTTCGTAGGTAAACTGGCATTCTTCCGTGTGTACTCCGGTACACTGGACTCCGGCACATACGTTCACAACTCCACAAAGGACAAAAAAGAACGTGTTGGCCGTATCCTGCAGATGCATGCAAACCACAGAGAAGAAATCGACAAAGTATACGCTGGTGACATCGCTGCTGCAGTAGGTTTCAAAATCTCTACAACAGGTGACACAATCTGTACAGAAGATAGTGAAGTAGTTCTGGAATCCATGGTATTCCCCGAACCCGTTATCTCCGTAGCGATCGAACCTAAAACAAAAGCTGGTCGTGACAAAATGGGTATTGCTCTGGCGAAACTGGCTGAAGAAGATCCCACATTCAAAACATACACAGATCAGGAAACAGGTGACACAATCATCTCCGGTATGGGTGAACTGCATCTGGAAATCATCGTTGACCGTCTGCTGCGTGAATTCAAGGTAGAGGCTAACGTTGGTGCTCCTCAGGTAGCTTATAAAGAGGCTTTGACTAAGGAAGTTGACGTTGAAGGTAAGTTCGTTCGTCAGTCTGGTGGTCGTGGTCAGTATGGTCACTGTAAAGTACGTTTCTACCCTATCGGCACAGATGCTGAACACAACTACGAATTTGTAAATGCGACAGTTGGTGGTTCTATTCCTAAAGAATACATCCCCGCTATCGATAAAGGTATTCAGCAGGCAATGCAGAGCGGTATCCTGGGCGGCTATCCCGTACTGGGTGTTAAGGCTGAAGTTTACGATGGTTCCTACCATGACGTTGACTCCTCCGAATCCGCTTACCAGATTGCCGGTTCCATGGCTTTCAAAGAAGCGATGAGAAAAGGTGACGCTGTTCTGCTGGAACCCATCATGAAAGTAACAGTAACAGTACCCGAAGATTACATGGGCGACGTTATCGGTGATATCAACTCCCGTCGTGGCCGTATCGAAGGTATGGAAGCTAGATCCAACGCACAGGTAATCCACTCCTTCGTTCCTCTGGCTGAAATGTTCGGTTACTCCACAGACCTGCGTTCCAAAACACAGGGCCGTGGTAACTATGTAATGGAAGTTGACCATTACGAACCCTGCCCTAAATCCGTTCAGGAAAAAGTACTGGAAGGCAAGAAATAATCTTGCACTCCGGTTTACAATAACGGTAGGGAAATGCCAAAAATCCAGTGAATAAATGGATTTTGGTATTGCAAAAAGACGAGAAGTCTAATATAATGAGTGATGATGAGTACACTACGAAAAGGGTGTAACTTGACTCATAAAAAGAATCTAATTAAATTTTATTAGGAGGAGATTCCAATGGCAAAGGCAAAATTTGAAAGAACCAAACCCCATATGAATATCGGTACTATCGGTCACGTTGACCATGGTAAAACAACTCTGACTGCAGCAATCACAAAAACACTGCACGAAAGATACCAGATCGGTGAAGCTGTAGCTTTCGAAAACATCGATAAAGCTCCCGAAGAAAGAGAACGTGGTATCACAATTTCCACAGCTCACGTTGAATACGAAACACCCAACAGACACTACGCTCACGTAGACTGCCCTGGCCACGCTGACTATGTTAAAAACATGATCACAGGTGCTGCTCAGATGGACGGTGCTATCCTGGTAGTAGCTGCAACAGATGGCCCTATGGCTCAGACAAGAGAACACATCCTGCTGTCCAGACAGGTAGGCGTTCCTTACATCGTTGTATTCATGAACAAATGTGACATGGTAGAAGACGAAGAACTGCTGGATCTGGTTGAAATGGAAATCAGAGAACTGCTGTCCGAATATGAATTCCCCGGCGATGACACACCCATCATCCGTGGTTCCGCTTTCCAGGCACTGCAGGATCCTCAGGGCGCATGGGGCGACAAAATTCTGGAACTGTTCGAAGAAATCGAAGCTTACATTCCTACACCCGAACGTGACACAGACAAACCTTTCCTGATGCCCGTCGAAGACGTATTCTCCATCACAGGCCGTGGTACAGTAGCAACAGGTAGAGTAGAATCCGGCGTTGTTAAAGTACAGGATGAAGTTGAAATCGTTGGTCTGACAGAAGAAATCAGAAAAGTAGTAGTTACAGGCGTAGAAATGTTCCGTAAACTGCTGGATCAGGCTGAAGCTGGTGACAACATCGGTGTTCTGCTGAGAGGCGTTCAGAGAAACGAAATCGAAAGAGGTCAGGTTCTGGCTAAACCCGGTTCCATCACACCTCACACAAAATTCAGAGCTCAGGTTTACGTTCTGTCCAAAGAAGAAGGTGGCCGTCATACACCTTTCTTCAACAACTACAGACCTCAGTTCTACTTCAGAACAACTGACGTAACAGGCGTTATCAGCCTGCCCGAAGGTACAGAAATGTGCATGCCTGGCGATAACGTTGAAATGACAATCGAACTGATCACACCCGTAGCTATGGATATGGGTCTGAGATTCTCCATCCGTGAAGGTGGTAGAACAGTAGGCGCAGGTTCCGTAGTAGAAGTTATCGAATAATTTTTGATAATCTAATATGTGACTCATCAAGGGAGCATCCATTTGGATGCTCCCTTTTTTGTTTGAGAGGGAAAAAGAGGTTGGTGGAAGGGAAAACGATTGAGAGAGGAATTGAATTTAGAAACAAAAGAATAAAAAATATGGGAAATATATAGAAAACAGATAGAGAAATGAGTAAATCATCCATTTTCTCTGTATAATGTGACGATAACTTGTCAGACAACAAACATGCTGAAAAAAATAGTTCACATGCGAAATATATTGACAGAGAAAAGACAATGGTGTAAAGTGAATACAGACAAGAAAAGCGGACTTTGCAGGCGGAAAGCAAGGTGATATGCGGGTTTTTCAGCGTTATTTGTTAGACACAAAGCAGCTTCGCGGAGGATATCGGGAAGGGATAACGAAACCGAAGAGCTGAAAAAAATGCAAATAGCTGTCGTTTGTGGAAATTCTCCTTTGGAGTAGCGAACCGATGGGGAATTTTGGTCTGTTTTTTTTGTGGGTTTTTTTCCTGAGAACGGCATTGGAAAATATGTCGGTATTACCAACAAACGCAACCGTTTTTTATGTAATATTTATCGACAAACGTGTTGACAAATTTTAAACAAAAATGGTATATTCAGTGTGGAGGCATTATGGCTTCTTAATTGATGTGCGCAAGCACAAAGATGAGGGGCTGATAAACTGCATCCATACGGCAGCGTCGTAGGGAAGTAGGTTGTTTTTTTAAAAGTGAAACATACGATGTGGCCTCATCGAATGTTTCGACATTTCTAAAAAATAGGAGGAATAGTAAATGGATTTCAAATTAACAAAAACTCAGATGCTTCAGCAGGAGTTGTTCAGAAAATTCGCTGAAACAGAAATTAAACCAATCGCTAAAGACATGGACGAAGCAGAAGATTACGATAGAGAACTGCTTCAGAAACTGCAGAAAATCGGTGCTTTTGGTATTCCTTACAGCAGAGAATACGGCGGTCAGGGTGCAGACGTTCTGACATACACACTGTGCATGGAAGAAATGTCCAAAGTAGATGCTTCCACAGGTATCACACTGTCCGTACATACATCTCTGTGCTGCCCTTGCATCAATGAGTTCGGTACAGAAGAACAGAAACAGAAATATCTGAGACCCCTGGTTGACGGTTCCAAAATCGGCTGCTTCGGTCTGACAGAACCCGGTGCTGGTACAGATGCTGCTGGTGTTAAAACAACAGCTGACAAAACAGAAGATGGCAAATACTATGTACTGAATGGTACAAAGATGTTCACAACAAACTCCGGTTTCGCTGATACATTCATCGTATTTGCTCTGACAGACAAATCCAAAGGCCCTAAAGGCATGTCCGCTTTCATTGTTGAAAGAGAATTCGAAGGTCTGTCCGTTGGTCCCAACATCGAACGTATGGGTATCAGAGCAGCTTCCAACTGTGAAGTAATCTACGAAAACGTTAAAGTTCCTGCTGAAAACCTGCTGGGCAAAGAAGGCCAGGGCTACAAAATCGCTATGACAGCACTGGGTGGCGGTCGTATCGGTATCGGTGCTCAGTCCGTAGGTATCGCACAGGGTGCTATCGATGAAACACTGAAATATGTTAAAGAAAGAAAACAGGGCGGCAAACCCATCGGCAAATACCAGAACACACAGTTTAAACTGGCTGAAATGCAGACAAAAACAGACGCTGCTAGACTGATGGTATGGAGAGCTGCTACAGAAAAAGACCTGCATGGTAACTACGCTCCTTACGCTGCAATGTGCAAAATGTTTGCTTCCGAAGTTGCAAACGAAGTTACAAGAATGGCTGTACAGCTGTTCGGTGGCTACGGTTACTGCCGTGAATACCCCGTAGAAAGAGCTATGAGAGACGCTAAGATCACAGAAATCTACGAAGGTACAAACGAAGCTATGAGAATGATCGTTGCTGGCTCCATGAAAGTTTGATTCTGAGAGTTAAGAGTTCATTTTGAGAAAAGCTTTAATTACTAAAAATTGGAAGGAGAACAACTATAATGAAAATCGTTGTATGTATTAAACAGGTACCCGATACAGTAGAAGTTAAAATTGATCCTAAGACTGGCACACTGATCCGTGACGGTGTTCCCTCTATCATCAACCACGATGACAAAACAGGTATCGAAGCAGCTCTGCAGCTGAAAGAACAGCTGGGCGGCACAGTAACAGTAGTTTCCATGGGCCCCCCTCAGGCTGACGTTGCTCTGAGAGAAGCTCTGGCTATGGGTTGTGATGAAGCTTACCTGGTATCCGCTAGAGAATTCGGTGGTTCCGATACATATGCTACATCCGGTATCCTGGCTGCAGCTCTGAAAAAAGTAGGCTACGACATCGTTATCACAGGTCGTCAGGCTATCGACGGTGACACAGCTCAGGTTGGTCCTCAGATCGCTGAAAAACTGCACCTGCCTCAGGTTTCTTATGTTGAAGAAGTAATCGAAGCTACAGAAGAATACGTTGTAGTTAAGAGACAGTACGAAGATGGTTACCACATCATCAAAATTAAAACACCTTGCCTGCTGACAGCAATCGCTGAACTGGCAACACCCAGATACATGTCCGTTAGAGGTATCGTAGAAGCTTACGAAGCAGAAATCAAAGTTCTGGGCTTCGAAGAACTGAAAGACGCACTGGAACTGGATATGATCGGTCTGAAGGGTTCCCCTACAAACGTATACCAGTCTTTCACAAAAGAAGTAAAAGGCGCTGGTACAATCCTGGAAGGTCTGTCTGCAGACGAAGCTGTTAAAGCTATCATGGACAAACTGGAAGCTAAATTCATCATCTAATTTACTTAGAGGAAGAATCGTATACTAAATTTAGAAATATAAGGAGGAAACCCTACAATGAGTAAAGGTATTTTCGTAGTAATGGAACAGAGATACGGCAAGGTTCAGAACGTAGGTCTGGAACTTGTTGGTGAAGCTACAAGACTGAAAGAAGATCTGAAAGATG
>CALFPN010000165.1 GCA_937919015.1 uncultured Clostridia bacterium | reverse complement strand
TTTAAACTTGCCTGAAAATCAAGCTTCGTCATTCCAGCCCTTGCAGATGTCTACCCATTCTACGCATTTGCCGTACTGGAAAAGTTCGTCGCAGGTCAGTTCCACAGCGGAATTGCTTGTGCCTGCGGCGGGGAATACGGTTTCAAAACGCTGCATGGAAATATCTGCATAAGCTTTTGTGCCTTCGGGCAGATCAAAGGGGCAAACACCGCCGACTGCATGACCTGTTGCTTCCAGAGTTTCTTCAGGGGACAGCATTTTTGCTTTCAGGCCGAATTTATCTTTGAATTTGCGGTTGTCGATTTTTGTATCACCTGCAACACAGATGACCATAGGGCCTTCTTTGCTCATCAGGCACAGTGTTTTTGTAATACGGGCAGGAATTACGCCTGCGGCTTCCGCAGCCAGTTCCACTGTTGCGCTGGACTGAGAAAATTCGATGGGTTCTTTGGGGCAGTTCATATCTTTCAGATATGCGCGTACTTTTTCGATAGACATTGGTGTTACCTCTCCTCTTGTTGCTTTTGTTTCTTTTTGATAAAAAATGGTTATATATGATTTTTTATACAGCATATCAGAAAAGTAGGAATTATGCAAGGGAAGAAAAGATTTTTGAGGATATTGTTTTATTCTTTTGGTTGTGCTATACTATTGGAATAAATGAATTTAGGTAAGTTTTTTATTGCTGATGCAATGAAAACCACTAACCCTTCGCTGCATTGGTGCTTTATGGAGTTTGCTCCAAATCGCTTCTCAAAACGCAGCGAAGTCCGTTGCCTAGGTATTATTATGCAAAGTCTTACCATTGACCATGCGAGAGACAGAGCAATGATGATACAACCATGAAGAAGTCCTCCTATATCCCCGTATAGGAGGACTTTTCTCTTTATGGTCGGTGCTCCTGCGTACGCCCTCCGGACAAAACGAGTAGCCTCGTTTCATCATTCTTGACGAAAAAAGAGCCAAATGCTATACTCAATAAGGTTTATGAAATAAAGAAAAATCGAGGGATTTTTAATGATAAGAAATATACTGGAATATCTGGAAAAAACGGCAGAACGTCTGCCCGATAAAATCGCCTTTTCCGCCAAAGAAGGGGAGATCACTTTCGCAGAACTGGAGGATACGGCAAAGCGGATCGGCACATATCTCACCCGTTTCGGCAAATGTCCCGTTGCGGTGATGATGCAGAAAACGCCTGTTTCCGTGGCGGCCTTTCTGGGGGCGGTCTACAGCGGCAATTTTTATACACCCATTGATGTGACGATGCCAAAGGAACGTGTGCTTTCCATCCTGCACACACTGAATCCCGGTGTGATGGTCATTGATGAGAAAAGCAGAAAAGTGGCAGATGGCCTTGGTTACGGAGGGGAAATCGTTGTTCTGGAAGAAATCATTGAAACGGAAATCGACGAAGATATCCTGAGAAAAATCAGAATGAAAACCATCGATACAGATCCTCTGTATGCCCTGTTTACCTCCGGTTCTACCGGCGTGCCCAAGGGGGTTGTCATCAGCCATCAGGCGGTGGTAAACCTGACAGAATGGTATACAGAAGCCTTTGATATTACGGAGAAAGAGATCATTGGCAATCAGGCACCTTTTTACTTCGATTCCTCTGTAAAGGATATTTATGCAGTGCTGAAAACGGGGGCACAGATGGAGATCATTCCAAAGATGCTGTTTTCTTTCCCGAAAAAACTGCTGGAATATCTGGAAGAAAAGAAAATCAACTATATCGACTGGGTGCCTTCCGCTCTGTGTATTGTGGTGAATACAGGGGCACTGGATGGTTTCCGGCCTTCCTATTTGAAAAAGATTATGTTCTGCGGTGAGGCCATGCCTACCAAGCAGTTCAATATGTGGAAAGCAAAATATCCCGATGCCATGTTCGCAAATATCTATGGCCCTACAGAAACGACCGTAGACTGTACCTATTATATCGTGGACAGAGACTTTGCCGACGATGAACCCCTGCCCATCGGCTATGGCTGCAGAAATACGGATGTATTCATCCTCAATGGCGACAGACTGGCGGAAGCGGGGGAAAGCGGGGAGCTTTGTGTCCGCGGCAGATGTCTGGCTCTGGGGTATTACAATAATCCTGAAAAAACGGCGGAAGCTTTCATTCAGAATCCTTTAAATCCCTATTATCCTGAAAAGATTTATAAAACAGGGGATATTGCAAAATATAATGACCGCGGGGAAATTATTTTCCTGGCAAGAAAAGATCATCAGATCAAACACATGGGACATCGCATCGAACTGGGCGAGATCGAAACCGCCATCAACTCTATCGATGTCATTGACAGCGGCGTATGCCTTTATGATAATGAAACACAGCGCATCCTGCTGTTCTACTGCGGCGGCGAAGATGCCACACAAGCGTATATCCTGAAAAAACTCCGTGATAAAGTTCCGAAATATATGTTCCCCAATGTGATGATGAAATTGGAAAAAATGCCCCAGACTTTGAACGGAAAGATAGACAGATTGGCTTTGAAGGAGTATTATGATAAAGATGGAAAAAATGCCTGATGGGAAACTTTGGGCGGAGGAAATCGCTCAGTACTTTTCCAAAGGGAGGAAAACCAATTTTTATGGCTCTGTGGAAGAGTTTCTTTCGGAGTCAGAAAAAATTGCAAAGATGGAATTTGAAGGCGGCTGTTATCTCTTCCACGAAAAAGAAAAACAGTTTGACTTATATTTTTTCATGGAAAAGGACGCAAAACCGGCTGAACTGCCTGAATTGGACAAGCCCCTTGTGCTGGAACAGGTGGCAGCGGCGAAAAATCCGCCTGCCTTGGAGGAATGGGAAGCCATCGGCTTCGAAAAGTATCTGCAGAGAAAAAGGCTCTTCCTTTCTGCAAAGAGAACAGAAGCAGAAGAAAGAAATGTTTGCTTTGCGAAGAAAGAAGAAGCAGAAGAAATCCTTGCTTTGATGCAGGACGCTTTTGAACCTTACACCTCTGCACTGCCCGATCCGGATGTTCTGAAAAAGGATATCTCCGAAAATCGTGTTATTGCAGTAAGAGAAGGGGAGAACCTCCTTGGTTTCCTGCGTTTTGGCAGAGAAAAGAAGGTATCTGTTCTTTGGCAGATCGTAGTATCTCCTAACGGCAGAGGAAAGGGCATCGGCACAGCCTTGGTGCGCGACTGGATTTCTCTGGAAAGAGAAGATGTGACAAAATTCCAGCTTTGGGTCAGGGAGGATAACCCCCCTGCGCTGAAACTGTATGAAGCACTGGGCTTTCTGCCTGACGGCAGGATCGCCCCGGTGATGTTGAAAAAATAAAAGTATGAAGATTTGAAAGTAAGAAAGGAAAGAGAGTATGGAAACATTATTGAAAATTCTGGCAGAACTGAGACCTGACGTAGATTTTGAAGAAAATAAAGAACTGGTAGACAGCGGCGAACTGGATTCCTTCGATATCGTTTCTCTGGTTGGCGAATTGTGCGATGAATATGACATCGAAATCGGTGCTGATGATATCGTTCCCGAAAACTTCAATTCTGTAGAAGCCATCTGGGCTCTGGTTCAGAACTTGATGGAAGATTGATTTTATGAAATAATTACTAAGGAGTAGCGGTAATGGCATTTACATCATTTCGATTTATCGTTTTTCTTGTATTGGCTGCCGCAGCATATTTCCTGACACCGAAGCGTTGCCGATGGGTAACGCTTTTTGTTGCTAACTATGTGTTTTATTTTATCTCTGGCGGGAAAATTTTTGTGTACCTGCTGGCGACTACCATCACCACATATCTGGCAACGGTGAAGCTGGGGGATATGGCAGCGAAGAACAAGATTGCCTTTAACGAAGCGAAGGCAGAACTGGATAAAGAAGGCAAAAAGGCGTGGAAGGCGGAATTTACGAAAAAGAAAAAACGGATTCTGGTTCCGACCGTCCTGTTTAACTTCGGTATCCTTGCAGTGCTGAAATATTCAGCCTTCGTCACAACAAATATCAATGCCCTCTTTGGCAAATTTGGCATTGGCGGTGAACTGCCTGTATTCCAGTTCCTGCTGCCTCTGGGCATTTCCTTCTATACCTTCCAGTCTATGGGGTATTTGATCGATGTTTACAGAGAAAGACAGGAGCCGGAACGGAATTTCTTCAAGCTGGCATTGTTTATCTCTTTCTTTCCCCAGATCGTGCAGGGGCCCATTGGCCGTTTTGGCACGCTGGCGGAGCAGCTCTTCCGTCCAAACGAATTTTCCTATACCCGCATCAAATTCGGCGTACAGCTGATGCTGTGGGGGGCTTTCAAGAAAATGGTCATTGCGGACAGAGCAGCCATTCTGGTAGATAATGCCTTTGGTTTTCCCGAAACCTTCGGCGGTACTTATGTAGCCGTGGCAGCATTGGTTTATGCCATCCAGATTTATGGCGATTTCTCCGGCGGTATCGATATTGCCACCGGTGCGGCACAGATTTTTGGTGTGACTTTGGATAAAAACTTTGAACGCCCCTATCTGGCAACCTCCATCCCTGATTATTGGCGCAGATGGCATATTACATTAGGGGCATGGTTCCGTGATTATGTATTCTATCCTTTGTCTCTGTCCAAGTTCTTCTCCAGACTGGGCAAGAGATGCAGAAAACTCTTGGGCAATTACATCGGCAAACTGATCCCCGTATTGATTCCTCAGTTTATCATTTTCTTCCTCATCGGTATCTGGCATGGGGCGGAATGGAAATATATCGCCTTCGGTTGTTATAACGGTACCCTTATCGTTCTGGGTATCCTGTTCGAACAGCCCTTGCAGAGGCTGGTGAAAAAACTGGGCATCCGTACGGAATGTATCAGCTGGCGAATTTTTCAGGTATTTCGTACCTTGATTCTGGTGGCCATCGGTAAGATCATTACCCGTGCCCCCGGTGTCAGTGCGGCAAAATATATGATTACCTCCATGTTTGCAAATTGGGATATGACTCCCATTCTGGATGGCGGTCTGCTGACCATGGGGCTGGATGGGAAAGACCTGTGGGTATTGTTCCTGTCCTGTCTGGTGCTGCTTTGTGTCAGCCTGATGCAGGAAAGCGGCATCAAAGTGAGAGAAGCCTTGGCGAAGCAGAATCTTTACTTCCGCTGGGGCATCTATCTTTGTGCCCTGTTCTCCCTGATTCTCTTTGGCGTGTATGGCCTGAACTATGACGCCGCCGACTTTATTTACAGGGGGTTCTGATATGGATAAGAAAGAGTGTTTGAAAATTATGACAAGATGTATCGCTTTCGTGGTGGTGTTCTCCATGCTCTTTGGCAATGCTACAGATCTTCTGATGCGCCACGATGACGAATCCAACGAAATACATGCCTTTTACAGCGAACCAAAGGATACCATTGATGTGCTGTATGTGGGCAGCAGCCCTCTGTTAAGAGGGGTTTCTCCCATGGTGATGTGGGACGAGCATGGTTTTACGGGCTATGTCCGCGCCTCTGCGCTGCAGGCTCCTGCGGTTTCCTATGGCTTATTGGCGGAATCTCTGAAATACCAGAGCCCCGAACTGGTGGTTCTCCTCTGTGATAACATTTTCCTTGACTATGATTATGCGGAACGAGAAGGGGACCTGAGACGTGGTCTGGATGGCATGAAGATGTCCAAATACAAACTGGATATCATCCGTGAAGTCACAGAGGCGGACGAAAGACAGTCCATGCTGTCCTATGCCTTCCCGCTGATGCGTTATCATGACCGCTGGAAAGAGATCGATCTGGCGGAAGATGAGCCGACACCGCTCTTGGAACATTCCTTCAAGAAGGGAAATGTGTATCTGAGAGATATCGCACCCCAGGCATATCCAGAAAACTTCATGGAGCCTACAGGGGAAGCGGCCCCTGCCTTCAACGCCGATGCCCAGAGTTACATTGAAAAATCCATTGCCCTGTGCAAGGAAAAAGATATCCCTGTTGTTCTGCTGCATCTGCCAAAAATGGCATGGAGCTATGAACAGAGCATGGCTGTGGAAGCCTTTGCGCAGGAAAACGGTGCGGTATACCTCGACCTTGACAGAGAAGAATACAGAAGCCAGCTGGGCTTAGACCCCGCTGTGGATTATTACGATCAGGGGCACATGAACCTGACCGGCGTGATGAAGGTTTCCGACTGGCTGGGGGACTGGCTGGATGAAAACTATGACCTGCCCGATCGCAGAAACGAGCCTGAAATCAGCGAAAGCTGGAATGGGGACTTGGCGCAGTATAAAGAAAAAACAGGTTTTTCTTCTTGAGGGATTCACCCTCAAACTCCCACCAAGGATGTGACACCCTTGGAACCTCATTTGCAAAAGCAAACGCTTTTGCGAAAGAAATAAACAACAGCAATAAAACAGGGTGTTCCCGTTTTGGGGACACCCTTAATTTTATTTTGCAGCTATTTCTGTGAACGTATCATCTTTGATGGAGTAGAGGATGGTGGAAGACTGGTTTGGACCATATGTTACCTCAAATAGGATTTTATCCTCCTCGATGGAGATGATATTATCTTCCGTTTCGAATCGCCATTTTTTGTCGGAGAGAACATCCAGTGTGAGCAGAGGATGGTAAATATGCGTAGAAGACTGATCCCAGAGGGCGATATGGTATAAGGTGTGCTTCATGTTTTCAGTCATTTCCATATCCTGCTGAGAAGGCAGTGTGCGTACTTCTGCGCTGGGATAAGAGATATGGGAGGTTTCTGCAACGACTTTGTATTTGATATAAAAATCCATGATTTTTCCGTCTTTTTCCTCCTGATAATAGGAACGAAGTGTTCCGACAGGGTCTTTTTCGGGCAGACCGATTGCAGAACCAGAACAGCCTGTGAAAAGGCAGGTGAGAACGAATAACAACAGGAAACAAATGCACTTTTTATGTGTCAATAGAATGTTGCTTTTCATGTAGTGCCCTCCTTTTTCAAACATCTTATATATAAAATAGCATAAAACGGATGAAAGGCATAGGATTTAAGAAAATCGTAAGAAATTTTTGGAGATGCGGAATATACGCGGGAAAAAGAATCTGATACAATAGGGGCAAGATGGAAAGGATTTATCCTGTCGGAAAGGTGATGGATCGGGGGCGTGTCAATGAAGAAATTAAATCTGCTCACATATGGGATATTTTTTGCGTTCGTTCTGGTTTATTGGGGTATCAAAAAAATGGGATACAGCATAGATTCCCATACATATCTGATGGTTATGGTGTTTATGTAGAAAGTGCAGTAACAGGAAATCTTATTCTAAATAATACAACCATTACATCAAATAAGGATTCTGTATACGACCAAAAGATGAAATTTACAAGAAATACAGCTACTGAATTAAGTACATATCCAACAACACAAGTTCAGATGGGAGATGTAGTCTACAACGAATTAAGTGAAGCGGTTGCGGATGCAAATAATTCAGAAGAAGATCTAACAATCAACTTCTTATCAGATACAGTTACATTTGATGAAAATGTTGATATTGCAAATGGAAACGGTAAGACTATTACGATAGATGGTTGTAATAAAACTGTTTATCCAGACAACGCAGCAATTCGTATCTATCAAAAATCAGGTGTAGTAGAAGTGAAAAATATGGTTGTTCCGAACCATGAAAAAAGTGTATTGTTTAGAATTGGTGACCGTAGTGCAACATATTCCAAAACGGACAAATTAACAGTTAATCTTGAGAACCTTGATGTTACTTCTACAAGTAATCAATCAAAAGGCTTGATCCAAGCAGGGTATGGTGCTATGCAACTTGACCTGAATATGACAAATGTAGATTTAGTATGGGAACCGACTGGCGAACATGCCAAAGGTGCAATTACAGTCGGTTGCGATCAACTCACTGCAACAATGCTACTTAATCTAACGATGACAGAATGTACAC
>CALFPN010000164.1 GCA_937919015.1 uncultured Clostridia bacterium | reverse complement strand
GCACACCTTTGCAACCCTCGCCTTGCAGAACGGAATCGATGTCAAGACCGTATCCAGTATGCTGGGACACAGCAGCGCCGGATTCACCCTCGCCACCTACACCCATGCCACGAACAAGGTACAGGAACAGGCAGCAGCCAAGATGGGAAATCTGCTGAAGCAGGCACTCTAATACTATAAAACAGAAAACCGGGAAGACGGCCTGACGGCTGTCCTCCCTAAGTTAATTTGTTCTATATCTTACAGAACATAGTCAGCGGCGTTGATTACCTTAGTCTCCAGAGCACCCTTGATTCCGCCCATAGCATCCTTCAGCATATCACCGATACCCATACCGTCTTCGCCCTCTGCGGTACCAATGGATCCGCAATCCGTACAGATCATGGTAACTGCGTCTTCCAGTTCCTCACAGCACTTCACGACACCGCAATCCTCAATATGCAGGCGCTCCACAATCAGTTCCTTGGGAATATCGTCAGCAATTTTTACAACAGCGCAATCGCAGACATCAATACCCAGAGGCTGCTGCTCCAGCATCCATTTTGTGATCTTTACGATTGGCTTATCCTCCAGGGTTGCTCCCTTGGGCTTGGCAATCTTAACTTCGCCAGAGATTTCAGTAAGGACTGCCAGCAGCTTATCCTTATGCTCCTGGGGCACCTTAACATCACCGCGAATGTTCAGATATTTCAGTTCATCCAAGGCGTCCGCATTCTCGGGCACAGTGACATCACCAATCACATACAGCTGCTTGCCGTAGCGGCGCAGGGTGTCTTCGTCCAAGGTAATATCGTCCAGTACAACAGCAGTACCATCAGGAACAATAATGATCTCTGCTCTTTCGTCGATCATATCGATGAGGGACTCTACCTTGGACTGAGCAATGATTGCTTCCTTGGTGCTGAAAGACACACCCTTAGCCTTCAGCTTATCCGTATCCAGTTCCGGGTCGACCATGATCATCCGGCGACCGGACCAGTACAGGCTATTCTTTGCCCTGAGAACGAACAGCTTATCAATGATAGCGTTGCGCTTCAGCACAATGGCTCCGTCAGGGTAGCAAGTGGTAGAGCCATTCACACTTACACCATTGAGGAGTGCATACATGCTCTCAGGGCAGGTCAGACTGCCGTTAATGGTCATACCCACACACTGGGCAAGCTGCTGCTGAGTATCGGGGCCGATCGTGAGTGCACCATTGACTACCATATAGTATTTTGAGGTAGGTACGACATCGCCGCTCTTGATCTCGCTGCTGCCGTTGATAGTACGCAGATCAACGTCTCCCTCAATTTCCAGAACATTGGCGCAGTTCAGGGTAAAGGGCAGCTTATTCATTACTGCTTTTGCGTTGGGGCTTGTCAGTACCATAGCACAGTTAATAGTAATTTGCTCGTAGTGAGCGTAGTTCTCTTCCAGTGCATTTCTTGCATCGCAGGTTGCGCAGTTGATCATCAGTTTCTTTGCCATAATCGTTTCCTCCATTATCTTTCAAGGTTTTGTTTTAAGAATTTTCGGCAGCGGGACAGCTTTGAGCGAATCGTTCCTGGCGGGAGATTCATCATCTGAGCGATTTCTTCAGCTGAGTAGCCGTCAAAGTACCGGAGTTGAAAAATCGCTCTATCTTGCGGATTGATGCTCTGAAGCAGCATAGCATTTTCAATTTCCTGCATTCCCGGATCATCTATGTATTCAGGCTGCCAATTCTGCTCATATTCACTTTCCAGAACGGCCCGACGGCAGCGATCAAAGAACAGGTTTTTGAAGGTCCGGAAAAGCCAGGCCCGTTGCTTACTGGGAGACAAATCCATTACGGTTGACGTATTTATAAGCGCTTTGACGAAGGTTTCCTGTACAAGATCTTCCGCGAGTTCTCTGCTTCCGCTCATGCGGGTTCCGTAAGCGACAAGCTTTTTATAATGATATTCATAAAGTTCTTCCCACAAAGGTTTTGCCCCCCTTTCTGTATGGATAACGAATGACAATGGGAAAGTGTTGCAGGCCAAATCTTCAATCTGACCAAAAAAACATAATAGCCGTGGGAATCCTGTTTTTTCCTGTGTGCGTCCCTGTTTGACAGGATCGGGAGCGCAGAAGAAACCGGCTGTCCATCGGATATAAAACCGGGCAATTGTCCGGTCTCCAATATATTAACAGCCGGCAGGTAACACGAACCTGCCGGCTGTTGATAGATGTTGCGTTACAGATATCATCCAAAGGCTCTGGGAGATTTTTACAGCACCTTAGCCAAAAAGTCCTTCAGGCGGTCGCACTGGGGATGGTTGAACACCTGGTCGGGGGTGCCCTCCTCCAGGATCTTGCCGTCGGCCATAAACAGGACGCGGTTGCTGACTTCTCTTGCAAAGCCCATTTCGTGGGTGACCACGATCATGGTCATGCCCTTCTTGGCCAGGTTCTTCATAACATCCAAAACTTCGCCCACCATTTCGGGGTCCAGAGCGGAGGTAGGCTCGTCAAAGAGCATGACCTCAGGCTCCATGGCCAGAGCGCGGACGATCGCCACACGCTGCTTCTGACCGCCGGAAAGCTGAGAAGGATAGGAATCCATTCTGTCTGCCAGACCAACCAGCTCCAGCAATTCTTTTGCTCTTTCTTTCGCCTGCGCCTTAGGTGTACCAGAAATCAGCAGAGGGAAGCATACATTTTCCAGAGCTGTTTTCTGCATCAAGAGATGGAACTGCTGGAAGATCATGCCCATATGTCTGCGCTGTTCTCTCAGGTCTTTTTCGTTCAGTGCTGTCAGTTCCACGCCATCCAGCCATACCTTGCCGCCTGTGGGGCGTTCCAGCAGATTGATGCAGCGTACCAGTGTACTTTTGCCGGCACCGCTCAGACCGATGATGCCAAATACTTCGCCTTTTTTGATATCTGCGCTGACGCCATGGAGCACTTCCAGCTCTCCGCCTTTCGTCTGGAAGCGTTTTTTGATATTCTCCAGACGAATCATTGTTTCTTTTTCCATTTCATTTCCTCATTTCTACACTAAAAAAGCTCTCGCCGCTTCGGTTATGTTAACCAAAGGGACGAGAGCATAATATACTTCGTGTTACCACCCTAATTCACCATAGACTCACATCTATAGCCTCTGCAAGTACGGGCTTTCGCCGATACTCTGGCGCTGTCACGGGCGCTCCCGTCGCAGCCTAAAGGATCCTCCTCTCGGTGCGCGGCTCCAAGACCATCTTCCATTCCTTCCGCATCTCCTCCTTCGCAGCTACCGGAGGTTCTCTGTAAGAGCTTTCAGAATGTACTCTTCTTTTCATTGCCTTTGTCTTTTGAACTTGTCACCCATTATAACGCGTCCAGATTTTTTGTCAACCATCAGTTTTTTCTATTCTCTTCCCAAAATACCACCAAATCAAAAAAGAAGGATAAAAATCACCCCTCTTTTTTGTATATTTTGTATGTATTTGATTCTCTATGTTGTATTTTAAGTGCAACACATCAGCTTTTTCCATGGTTTTTCTTTTCTTTCCGAATCAAAAAATCAGAAATTCTTGCCAATTTTTCATTCCTTTTTCACTTCCGTATCTGCGCCTTCCTCTGTCACGCCATACCGTTCAAAGGGAATATCCTCATAAATATACTGCTGCAGCATATCCGTCGCCTGCTCCAGATCATAGACATAATACCATCCGCCGTTGATGGTCTGCCCTGTGGAATAGATATGATCGTTGGGGAAAGCCGCCTGCTCCAGCTTGGGGCTTTTCAAACCGACTTTAGCAATTTTCAAGATCTCATCATTGCTCAGGGATGTTTCCACCATGGGGGCGAATTTACGCACATAGGAAGGATATTCCAGCGGGTTCACGTCCAGTGCCTTCTCAAACAGAGCCGCCAGAACCTCTCTTTGGCGGGAGGCACGCATACTGTCACTGTCTATCTTTCGGATACGGGAATAGCTGACCGCCTGAGGGCCTGTCAGATTTACCATACCCGTTTCCCTTAACGGTTCGCCCCCCAGGAGATATGCATTGACCTGATAGCGTTCTTCTTCCGTAACATCTACCGTAACGCCGCCCATTTCATCGATGACTTCCGCCAGAGAATCAAAGTTTACCGTTACATAGTCTCTGACATCCAGACCAAAATTTTCATTCAGGGTCTGGATCGCCAGTTCCGGGCCACCGTAGGCATAGGCATGGTTGATCTTTGTATCATAATAGCCGGGAACGGAAACATAGGTATCTCTGGCAATGGAGATCAGCTTGATCTTGCCCGTTTTGCCATTGATGGAAGCCACCATGATGGCATCGGAACGACCCTGATAATCATGATTGCGGGAATCCACGCCATACAGGGCGATATTGATGATCCTGTCATCCAGACTTTCATTGGCGGACAGATTATTTTCATCGATCTCCGCACGGTTCAGGCCACCCACCATATATAAAAATGCACCGTACCCCAAGCCCATCAGGGCAACACAAACCGCCAGCGTGATGGCAAGGGTCTTAAAATACAGCCGTTTCAGATGTTTTTTGCGTTCTTCATCCAAGGAAAAGTCCTCCTTTCTTTTCTTTCGTAAGACTTCTCTTCTATCTTAAAACGCTTTTCTACAAAAAACAACAAAAAAAGTCTTAAGATTATCCGTTTCCAGAAATCTCAAGACTTTTCATCTTCAAAATAAAATAGTTCCTCAAACTTTTTATCCAAAGCAATACACAGAATCAGTGCCAGCTTTGCAGTTGGGTTGAACTGTCCTGTTTCAATAGAACTGATCGTATTTCTCGAAACACCAACCATTTCCGCCAAAGCACTCTGTGAAAGACCTTTTTCTGTTCTAGCATCTTTCAAATGATTTTTTAAAATCAATCCTTCATTCACTTATATTACCCCACTCAAAATGGCAATTGCATATTCTACAAAATCCTGAACTGCAAATACACCACACAAAATCGCATATTTTAATATCTTTTTATCTTCAAGAACTTTATATCGCCCATAGTGATACATTGCCATATAAGAAAAGTATACCATAAGAATTTCAGATGTGCTTCTTTTTCCAAAAAAATTTATGACTGCTATCGAAAATACGAGTACCATTAACACAGACATTGCTCTTTTCTCCGCCTGCTCCAAGCGGTATTCCACACCTTCGTCATAATTCTCTTCTCTGCTTTTTGCCAGAATTTTTTCCTTATCCATAATAATCCCTCCATTATGCCAAGTTTTCTTGTCACCCCAATTATAGCATTGACAAGTTTTCTTGTCAATATGTATGACAAGTTTTCTTTGCAAAAAAACAGGCACTCCTACGAGAGCCTGTAAAATATCAGTTTATTTCTGCACCAGAGCAAGAACCTCCTCCACGGGCGCATACACTTCACCATCCACATAATAGCACTGGATGTCGCTTTCCTTGCCATTCACCAGCAATTTGAAATCCACCTTTTCCGTAATCAGCCGACCACTGCCATCCATCAGCATTTCATTGCCAAGGGACGTAAAGGTTTTGCCGACCTGCAGATGCAGGGTGGCTGCCTCTTTCTCATAATCCGCAGAAAAACCCTTTCCTGCCTTTGCCAGCTGGCGCAGGGGCGCATAAGCTTTTCCGAAAATGTCCAATGTAGTAAAGGTCATTTCCTGTGTCCCCACAGAAATGGTCTGCTCCGTCAGTTTCCTGCTGTTTTCCAGCCCCACCCAAGGCAGTTCATAGGGTTTGATCCGGTCAGTATAGATCCCGTCCACCCCCACATCCAGCAGATTTTTCATGGTCAGATAACGGTTTGTGGTATGGGCATAGACCTTCAGTCCTTTTGCCTTCAGTTTGCTTACATTCTCCTTTGTCGCACGATCTACATGAAGGGTTACGGTATCAATGCCGTTTGCAGCGCAAAATGCCGCAATATCCTCATAATCAGGATTGTTGTACAGATACAGGGTAAAGATCCAGTTTGCAAAGGGATGGATCTCTTTGACCCATTGGATCATTTCCTTGTTGTACAGCTGGGGGATGATACGATCCAGCACTTCCGGATGCCCGATATTTTTTGCAATATTCACAATATCACGGAACTGTCTCTGTACCGTAGCCTTGTCCGTATCCTTTGTATCTGTCACCAGATACATATCGGGGTATTCCGCCATCAGATACAACAGGTCTACGGCTCTGAGAGGTGTCTGGTTGAAAATAATGGGGCTGTTCATAAATGTCTGGGAATCCATGACCACATCCCCGGTGGTGGAAATTTCCAGTCTGGCATAGGAGCCATCTTTTTCAAAATCATGGCGCAGCACCAGCACGCCATCAGAGGTATATGTAAAGTCGCCTTCCACCACGCGGAATCCCTTTTCCCATGCGTTGATGAAAGCCTCCTTGGAATTCGTCTCGATTTTATTGTCCACTTCCCCAAATGCGTGGGCAATCAGCGGATTTCCGCTCTGCCAGTCCGCCGCAAAGGCAGGCTGCACCGCAGAAAATGCGAACAGTGCCGCCAGCAGAAAAGCCGTCCGTCGGTTTCCTTTCATTTTCTATCTCTCCAATCTTTTCCAAAAGTAAAAAGCGGAAGTAGTCGCCTACCTCCGCCATTCATTTTCATTAGTCTTCGTCGTCGAACAGATCGCCGAATGCTGCAGAAACTTTATCGAAGTCTTCATCGCTTTCGATGTTCAGAAGTTCAATGCCTTCTTCGTCTTCTTTGTATTCATACAGCAGAACCGTTTCATCTTCCAAAGGCAGCAGGGCAATATATTCTTTGCCTTCGATGCCGTCTACAGAGAACACACCCAGAATACCACATTCCATTTCTGTATCGTCATCCAGTGTCAGTGTTAATGTTTCCATTTCCATTTCTTCGTGTACATGGTCATGATCGTGACCACAGCCGCAACCGCATTCGCTCATGATTGAGTCCTCCTTATATTTTAGATAGTTTAGTACGTTTTTGATTCTCTATCATGATAACCGAAAATCGCCTATTTCACAATTATTTTTTTTGACTTTTCGCACGATTTGCTTCTTTTTCTGCCAGTTTTTTTGCTTTTTTTGCAAAGAAGCCCATTTCGTCCTCTTTTTTCTTCCCTTTTTTGTCTTTCTTCCCATCTTTTTTCTGGGGTTTGGGGGAAGCGAAGAAATCATTCTTCTCTTTTTTGTGTTTCTTTTTCTTGCTGTCGCCGCCGACTTCAATAACGATCTCATCTTCCCAGTCGCCAAATTCGCCCCAGCCGTCGCCTTCCACCCATTTGTCCTCAATGATAAGTTTATCCTTTTTCTTCATGGGCTTCACGATATCTTTCTTCGTTTTCTGGCTGTCCACCAGCTTGCCGTAGGACATTTCCTTCTGTTCAAATTTCAGCCCCCACGCCTTTTCGTATTTATGCACCCATTTGCGTTCATAGGGTGTTACGATGGTGATGGCTGTGCCTTCCAGCCCTTTTCTGCCGCAGCGGCCTGCGCGGTGCAGATAATGGGTCGGTTCTTCGGGCACATCCAGATTGATGACATGGGTCACCCCTTCAATATCCAGCCCGCGGGAGCCGATATCGGAAGCCACCAGCACATTGATGCGGCCTTCGCGGAAACCGTCCATGGCGTTCTTTCTGTCCATTTTGCTGGCCTGACCATAAATCCCGTCGGCCTTAATGCCATGGTGGCAAAGTTTTTCCACCGTTACTTCAATATTTTCCGGGTTATTCAGGAACACCATTGCCTTGGCAGGCTTTTCGCCGGCAATGATTTTTCTCAGGTTCAGAAATTTTTCTCTGTGGGCGGAAAGAATATAGTAATGTTTGATGCCTTTGGGCACCACGCCCCCGCTTTTTGCTTCCAAATCGATGCAGTCCTCTTTCATCATGCGGACTGCTTTTTCTTTCGCTTCCCCGCTGACAGAAGCGGAAAGCAGCACGATTTGTCTGTCCCTCAGGGTTGTTTTGATGACAGCTTCCACATCTTCCACATTGCCGTCATCCATCAGTCTGTCCCCTTCATCCAGAACAATAGTTTTTACCAGATGGGCCTGAATTTTTTTCTTTCTGATGAGGTCAAGGATACGCCCAACGGAACCCACCACAATACGGGGTTTGGATTTCAGTTTTTCTATCTGTCTGCCAATACCAGCCGCACCGATAAGCAAAGCACAGCCCACCTCCATGCCGCTGTTTTCCTGCAGAAGTTCCGCCTGATGGAATACCTGTACCGCCAGTTCATGGGTAGGTGTCAGAATGATGGCCTGAGTGCCTTTCACATCCATATCGATTTTTTCAAAAATGGGCAAAAGATACGCCAATGTCTTGCCGGAGCCTGTTTCGGAACGACCAATGACATCCTTGCCTGCCAGCACCGCAGGGATCATCTTTTCCTGTATTTCTGTGGGGATTTCAATCTCCTGCCTTGCCAGTGCCCCCACCAGCGCAGGTCTCAGCCCCAAATTTCCAAATTTATTTTCCATATATTTTTCCTTTCTCACTCGGATCATAAGCATACTTCTCTAATTTATATCTTATTCAAATTCTCAAAATAGTCAAGGATACCGCAGTAAATCGCCCATGCCAGTTTTTCCTGATATGCTGCATCGTTCAACATTCTTTCTTCTTCTGCATTGGAAAGAAACCCGCACTCCACAATGACGGCAGGAATCTCCGTTGTTCGGAGTATGTAATAATCCTTATTCTCCTTGGCTTGGCGGGTATTGCTGCCATCCACACGGCTTCGCAGATTTTCCTGCACACATTCTGCCAGCATTTTTCCGTTTCCGCTGCTGTTATGATAAAACACCTGCGCCCCCTTCGCCCTTGCAGAAGGAAAGGCATTCTGATGGATGCTGACCAGAATATCTGCATCGCTTTCATTTGCAATCCGCTTCCGCTCTGCCATATCCACCTTTTTGCCCGCCCCAAGGGCATCATCCTTTTCTCTGGTCAGAATGACCTTGGCACCGCCCATCTCCAGATAGTCTGCCAGTTTTTCCACCACAGCCAGATTCAGTTCCTTTTCGTTCTTCCCCGTAGTTCCCGTTTTCCCAGGGTCCCAGCCGCCGTGGCCCGCATCCAGAACAATGGTCGCTTCCAGCATGGGAAACATGGCTGGTTCCATCCTTTTTCCAAAGGCTGTATAACACAGGCAGCTGCAAATGATGCAGAGGCAGAGCAACACACTGCCCCATTTTTTCTCCATAAAAATTCGCATCCCGTTTTCTCCTTTTTCATTAGGATATGAACGAAATGCGAATTCTTTTCCCTTTTTTATTCTTCTATGATGGCCACAGCCCGAACAGGCGCGCCGTCGGCATCTTTATATTTCAGGGGCAATGCCGCAAGGGTAAATAACCCACTTCCAATTTTTCCCAAATTCGTCAGATTTTCCATAATAACGATATCTTTCTGAGAAAGCAGCATTTTGTGTCTGGGCAGATCCATTTCCGCCACAGGATCGATGCCGATGCTGTCAAAGCCAAGGCCTTTTTTGCCGCTATCCAATGCATACTGGCAAATTTCCATGCTGACGACAGGGTATGCACCAAAATATTTTTCCTTTCCCCAGTGTGCATCCCAGCCCGTATGGAACAGGAGGAATTCTGCCTGATCTGCCAGTTTCCTTACTGCTTCCACGCGTTCTATGCCAATGATTCCGCCTTCTTCCACATCGCGGCAGTCGATGACAAGGGCCTTCCCCACAAACTGTGCTGCGGGCAGTGCATCCAGTTTTGTTCTGTCTGCGAACAAATGAAACGGGGCATCCATATGGGTACCTGTATGAGAGGTCATGCGGAACAACGTCTCCCGAAAGCCATCCTTTTCATAGGTATTCACCACTTCCAGATTCGCCGGTGCCGTACCGGGAAACACAGGCATATCCTTGGAAATCAACTGCGTCAGGTCAATTACTTTCATGCTGTCTGCACCTCCTGCATTCTTTTTTCAAAAGTATAACACAGGGAACTTTCTTTTTCCACCTGCAGAAAAAAACGTTTTCAGAGAAAGGAACGGCTCCATTGGTTAGGCAGTATAATTTATGAGCCAAGCTGCGCTTTATAGGTGTCATAGATATCCAATGTGGTACCATCCATCAGCATCTTATATTCTTCCCAAGCCAGATCATAATCATAGGCGGCAACGGACAAATCCATTTCCGTCTGCTCAAACTTCAGCTGCAATGCCTGCAATTCCACTGCAGAAACCATCCCCAGCTTTGCGGAAACCTGCTGCTGTTCCCATTCGGTCTTTGCCTTGGCGTAAGCGTCTTTTTTGTTCTGATACACTGCTGCCGCCCCATTGATGCGATCCAGCTTCTTTTTCAAGTCATTGGCAATATTGGTCTGCTGATCCTGCATGGCTACATCCGCCAAGTCCATATCCAATCTGCTGGCCTTGATCTGTCCGTTATATTTGGAAGTATCCTTGGAATCTTTCTCTGCCTGCTGCTTATCCCGCCGCAGCGTTTTCAGCTTATAGTTTTTATCTGTGGCAGTTTTCAGCAACTCCTCACTATATGCAGGTGCTGTTTCGATGGTGCGTGTCAACTCCGGTGGTGTGATGTTCAATTCTTCATCCAGTTCCCGCCCCATCAAGTCATTCAGCTGCCGTTTCAGCAGTGTCAGGCCATCTTTGGCATCCTGCAGGCCCTTTGCCCCTTCGGAAACTTCCAGCTTTTTACCGGAAAGGTCTGTCGGCGTACTGAAGCCCAGCTCCGCCTTTTTCTCTTCGATCTGACAGACCCGTTCCAAAAGTGCCTGCTTTTGGCTCAAAAGGCTGACGCCCTTTTCCACCTGTACAGTTTTCGTTACCAAAAGCTGGGTCACGGCAAGGGCTTCGTTGTCCCAGTCCTCCTTGGTCTTATTCAGATCCATTTTGGTATTTTTCAGTTCCTTCTGCTGTTCTTCCAAGGCATCTCTCTGCTGATCTGCAACGCTGTCCACGATATCCTCCATGGCACTGGCAGTTTTGACGCTGCCGGAAAGCAGACCGCTTTCAATCTGGGCCAGTCCACCCAAGGCTTCTCCGATAGCACCTCCCAGCGGTCCGCCGATCTGTCCCAGCTGTCCGGCACCTGCTGTAATGCCCCCAACGCCTGCCTGCCCTGCGCTTGCGGCCTGACTGGCCTGTCTTCTGGCTCTGGCAGCATCACTCTGGGCATCCCGCAAATCCCGCAGGCCATCATCAATGGCACTTAAGCCCGCAGCTACTTTTTGTGCATTCAAATCCAATGTGGTTTTCAGACGGTTATTCTTCAGCACAAGCTTTTGAATTTCCTCCAGCGTCATAGGCTCTGCCTTAGGGGCTTCCGTCGCTGTCTCTGTTGTTTCTTCTGCCGGCTTTGTTTCTGCCGCAAAGGCAGGAACCGCCATTCCCGCCGTCAGTGTCCCTGTTACCAGCAGGGCACATGCTTTTTTATATTGATAGAATTTCATATCCCGGAACTCCTTTCTCATGCCTGTATCGGCGTATTTTCTTCCATCTCCACAGTCCCTTGCTGCGTCTTTTTTTCTATACGGGTCAGCCGCAGACGCCAGATGATGCAGCTCAGCACCAGACAAACCACCGTGATGCCGCCCAAAATCAGCATATCCCCGCCGATGGCTTCAAACCCGCAGCCCGTCAAAGCCACATTACGGTAGCCAATGACAAAATGAGTCAGCGGGAACACCTGCGCCAGCTTTTGATAAAAAGCAGGCAGGGCAATGGTGGGCCAGGTATATCCACTCAAAACCAGAGAAGGCGAGGTAAATACCAGAGAAAGGGACGTTGCCAGCACGGGGTTTGGCATAAAGGAGGAAAAGAACTGCCCCATAGCAATAATCGACAGCAAAAACAAACTGCTGTATGCCAGCCAAACCTGCCAGCTCCCCTTCATGGGGATATCATAGGCCCCCCGAATGATGCAGGAACAGATCGTCCATGCCAGCAGAGAAATCATGAAATATACCAAGCATTTCACAATAACCTGCAAAGTGGTGCTTTTGGAGATCCCCCGCAGTTCCGCTAAGTGTCCGCTTTCCTTTTCCCGCACTAGGGAAATAGCTGCAAAATAGATCAAAACCTGCTGCACCGTTGCAATGACAAAGCCAAAGGTCAGGAAATAACTGAAATTATTGGTAGGGTTATACCACTGACGGGTATAAAAACCCACGGGGTTCATGGTTGCCAAAGCATCCTCGATCGTTTTCCCCTTTGCCACAAGGTTTTTCACTGCCATCTGGGTAGAAACAGTGCCCAGCACCTCGGAACCCTTCAGGTTGATGGTACTGCCGTAACCCATATTTACCGCACTGGAACCCAGCAGCACTTCTGCCTGCTGTCCCAGCTGCAGATTTCTGGTAAAATCTGCCGGAAAGATCAGGCAGCCCACAATCTCTCCATTCCGCATCGCTTCGGCGATCTCTTCTTCATCGCCGTAATAGCCCACGATATCAAAATAGGGAGACTGACGGAAGGCTTCCACCACTTCCCGCGTCTGCTTGCTGTAACTGTAATCCACCACGCCCATCTTCAGGTCAGAGAAATACCCCTTTTCATAGCTGCTGCCGCAGATGCAAGTCACAAAAATCGGAATGAATATCATTAAAACCAGAGAACGAGGGCGTTTCAGCAGATACTTCCACTCCCGCAAAAATAATTTTGCAAATGCTTTCATGCTTCCACAACCTCCTCTCCCGTTGTTTGTCTTTTTTCTGCCCGCAAAACCTTCCAGAGGAACACCACAAGGCTCAGCAGGAAAGTCACGATGCCCATCAGCAGGAGCATATTTCTGCTGTGGAGCAGAGACGCTCGCTCAAAGCCGATGCCCATCAGGACGATATCCCGCACAGGGCTCATAAAATGAGTCGCCGGCAGGAAATCTGCCACCCTGACCAATGCCGTGGGCATTTCCGTATGGGGCCAGGAAAAGCCTGACAAAATGAAGAAAGGATAGGTCAGAGCCATGAGCCACTGCATCGCATGAATGGTATTTTTGCAAAGCAGCCCCAAAAGTGCCCCAAACCCCAGCAGGCAGAATACAAAGCAGCCACACAGCAGCAAAAGATCCTCCTGTCTGCCCCGCATGGGAAAACCGAAAAGCTTCATAATCACCGCATAATTCAGTAAAATATTCAAAAAGCCCGTCACGCCATAGAAAATCATTTTATTGAAGAAATGCAGGATACACTTCCCTTTGGGTATAGTACCCGCCAGAATTCCGTCCTTTTTTTCTTCTGCGAAGGCGCCGGCCACCGCCATCAGGAAAAGCTGATGATAAACCAAACCGGTCAGGCCCAGCCCCAGATACATCAAATAGCTGAACTGGGGGTTGAACCAGGGCCGCAGTACCGTGGAAACGGGCATAACCTTCGCTGTCCCCTCGTCAATGCTGCTGCCTGTGGCTACATAGCTTTTTACGGCAATCTGCGTGGAGATGGTCTTAACCACCTGCATGACGGAAACCACAGCACTATTGCCCACCAGATTATTGGCACTGTTAACACCTACCAGCACCTCTGCCTGCTGCCCCAGCTGCAATGCTCTGGTGTAATTTTCAGGGATCACAATGATGCCTTCCACCTCACCGGCCTCCAGCATCCGTTTTGCCTCCTCTGTATCCTGCAGAACCGCCGTCACATCGAAACGGTCGGATTCATCAAAGGCACGAATCAATTCTCTGGTTTTTGCCGTAGAAGCAGGGTCCACCGCCGCCAGAGGAATGTGGCTGACAATGCCATTCTGAAAAGCACCACAGACCACAATATTCAATAACAGTGGAGCAATCAGAAACATGAACAGCCCTCTGGGATCTTTTAAGAGCCGCATCAGTTCCCTCCCAAACCCCTTGAAAAATGTCAGGATCATTTCTTCTCACCCACTTTATCCAGGTCTACGCGCACCAGCATACCCGGGTAAAGCATCACGTCATCTTCCCCGGAAAGGGCGATCTTCACTTCATATGTAACCACATCCTGATCGTTCAGCTCATTGGTAGATTTTTTGATAGCAAAATCGGGATTTTTGCTGATATTGACAATCTTGCCATGGAAGATCGTGTCGGGGTAAGCCTTACTGGTCAAGGGAATTTCCTGTCCGATCCGCAGCTTGCCGATCTCGTATTCATCCACGTTTGCCATAATCCAACGGTCACCGTAATCTGTCAAAGTTACAATCGTAGTACCTGTACCGATCAGCTCCCCGACAGAAGAAGAAATCATGGTAACGGTACCATTGCAGGGCGCATACTGGGAAGTCTGGCTCAAGTTCAGGTTCACCTCAGCCAGCACACCCTGCGCTGCCTTTAACTGCCCTGTCGCCGCTTCATACTGCCCTTGGGCTGCCTGCTGCTGCGCTGCTGCCGCCTGCGCATCCTTTCTTGCCGCCTCCAGTTGCGTAGTCAGCTTATCCATGTTATCCTGAGATACGGCGTCAATGGCATATAATTCCTGATATTTTGCATATTCCGTTTCCAACAGCTGCACATTGGCATTGGCTTTATCCACCACTGCCGCTGCTGCCTGCACGGCATTTTTCGCCGCTTCCACCTGTCCTGCTGCTGCCTGTGCTGTTGCAGAAGCCTGGGTCTGTTTCACCTGTACATCCCGCTGGTCGGTAGAGAACAGCAGATCGCCTTTCTTGACCTCCTGTCCCTCCTCAACAGGGATATCCGTCAGATAGCCGGGAATTTTTGCACGAATATAAACTTCCTTACATTCCACCGTGCCTGTCACAAAATTTCCCTGTTCCGCCT
The DNA here is from genome assembly GCA_937919015.1 of uncultured Clostridia bacterium. Taxonomy (GTDB): domain Bacteria; phylum Bacillota; class Clostridia; order Lachnospirales; family Anaerotignaceae; genus Anaerotignum_A. The sequence goes on along the minus strand of CALFPN010000164.1, from coordinate 5,102 downwards.
GTTCTGTTTCTTCTGCCTGAGCACCGCAGCCGCTGAAAGCACAGCATCCTGCCAGCAATACAGCCAAAACTGTCTTTTTTCCGTTCCGCATTTCTCCTCATACTCCTTTTCATATTTTTCTCTTTATTTTTCTTTCTGTTGCTCCGATGGAATCAAAATCCGGAAAATGGGACGAACCATTTTTTCTGCCAGTTCCATCATTTCTTCCTTGGAAAGGGGCATCCCCTCCATAAGCCATTGTTTTACCATACCCATGGAACCATAGGCAATAAACTGATGAATATAATCCGCCTTATGCGCTTCGATCTTCAGTCCCATCTCCTGCTGTACCTTCTGCCCCTTCTGCTTCATAATTTCCGCCAATTTTTTCGCCAAACGGTCACTATGGGGATTCAGCAGCAGGCAACGGCATAACTCAGGATTTTCTACAATATAATCACAAATATGCCCAATGAGAGGATATTCCCACGCGGCATCCTGACGAATATCCGCATCTTCCAACATACGGGAAAAGCCCTCTACCGCCTCATTTTCCAATGCGTCCAACAATTCAAATACATTATTATAATGGAGGTAAAAGGTAGCCCGATTCAAATCCGCTCGTTCTGTGATGTCCTTTGCAGTAATCTCACTAAAGGGCTTTTCTTTCATCAGATCGATAAGGGCATCCCGCATCAATGTTTTGCTCCGTTTCACTCTACGATCTAACTTTTCTGCTATCATTTTTCTTCTCCCTTCTATTTTTCCTCTTTTTAGACAGTATAGTATCACACCTGCAAAAGATAATCAACAATTTTCGATAAATAGATTTTTTTGAATAATAATTTATAGTTATCTATATGCCCCATAGAGAAAGCACACTATTGTGCGTGGCACGAAAACATTTATCAGTCATTTTTACCAGTCCCATTTGTTATTTTCGTATCAAATTTTGCTCCTTCTACAAAATTGCAGGGTGGGGCAAAAAAAATCCTTTTTTTTAGTTGACGGGAAATTTTAAAGTGCTATAATTTCCCTATCAACACTGTCCTTATTTCACGGGCAGATGTCTACGAATAAAAACACAAGGAGGCTTATCTTATGGAAAAAAGAGTATACAACTTCTCAGCAGGTCCTTCCATGCTGCCTTTGGAAGTTCTGGAACAGGCACAGCGGGAGCTGGTTTGTTACCCTTCAGCAGGCATGTCTGTGATGGAGATGAGCCACCGTTCAAAAGTGTTTGAAAACATTTTGGAAAAGGCAAAGGCTGATCTGAAAGAACTGATGCATATTCCCGACAACTATAAAATCCTGTTCCTGCAGGGCGGCGGCTCAACACAGTTTGCCATGATCCCCCTGAATCTGATGAACAAGAACAATAAGGCGGATTATGTCATCACTGGCCAGTGGGCGAAAAAGGCTGCAGAAGAAGCAAGCCGCTACGGCAAAGTAAATATCGTTGCTTCCTCAGCAGATTCCACCTTCGACCACATCCCCGAACTGGATAAAACAAAATTTGACCCCGAAGCGGATTATTTCTATATCACACTGAATAACACCATCTACGGCACACGCTGGACCCAACTGCCCGACACGGGCAATGTTCCTCTGGTTGGCGATATGTCCTCTTCCATCCTCTCCGAAGAAATTGACGTTTCCAAATTCGGCCTGCTTTTCGCAGGGGCACAGAAAAACCTTGGCCCCGCAGGTGTAACGGTAGTCATCATCCGAGAAGATTTACTGGGCAACGCCATGGATTTCACCCCTACCATGTTAAAGTATGATATCCATGCGGAAAACAACTCCCTGTACAACACCCCTCCTACCTACGGCATCTATTTTATGGGTCTGGTATTCGACTGGGTAAAACGACAGGGCGGCATCAAAGCACTCCAGAAGATCAACGAACACAAGGCAGGCATCCTGTATGACTATCTGGATCAGTCCGAACTGTTCCGCGGCACTGTCGTGAAAAAAGACCGTTCCCTGATGAACGCGCCTTTCGTTCTGCCTACGGACGAACTGAATGACAAATTCATCAAGGAGGCAAAGGCTCAGGGCTTTGAAAACCTGAAAGGGCACCGTACCGTTGGCGGCATGCGCGCCAGCATGTACAACGCCATGCCGGTGGAAGGCGTAGAAAAACTGGTGGAATTCATGCAGAAATTTGAGATGGAAAATAAATAACAAAAAGGGTCGTCAAAAGCGACCCTTTTTGTGATGTATAGAAAAAGAAAAAGGAGGAAAATTATGTATACTATTAAGACTTTGAACAATATCGCCGCAACAGGGCTGGCAAAACTGCCCGAAGAAACCTTCCTCATCGACAATAACGCCGCAGACCCCCACGGCATCATCCTGCGCAGCTTTGATATGCATAAAATCGAGCTGAACCAGAATCTGCTGGCTGTTGCCCGTGCCGGTGCCGGCACCAACAATATCCCCATCGACAAATGCACGGAAATGGGCGTGCCCGTATTCAACACCCCCGGTGCCAACGCCAATGCGGTGAAAGAACTGGTGCTTCTGGCATTGTTTGCATCTTCCAGACGCATCATCGCCGGGGCAAACTGGGTACAGAGCCTCCATGGCAATGTGGAAAATCTGGAAAAAATCGTAGAAGCGGGCAAGAAAGAATTTCAGGGGCCTGAAATCGCCGGCAAAACGCTGGGCGTCATCGGTCTGGGTGCCATCGGCGTGCAGGTTGCCAATGCTGCGCTGGATTTAGGTATGGATGTCATCGGCTATGACCCCTTCCTGTCTCTGGAAAATGCATGGCATCTGTCCCCTTCCGTAGAAAAGGAAGAGTCCATTGAGGATGTTGTTTCCAAGGCGGATTACATCACGCTGCATATTCCTCTGAACGATAAAACAAAGCATACCTTCAACGAAAAGCTGTTTGCTGTAACAAAACCCGGGGCACGTCTGCTGAACTTTGCCCGCGGCGGTCTGGTAGATAACGAAGCTCTGAAAAAAGCCATCGCCGACGGCATTATCGCCCGCTATATGACAGACTTCCCTTCCGAAGACCTGCTGGGTGACCCTTGGAATGTGATCGTAACCCCTCATATCGGTGCATCCACACCAGAATCCGAAGAAAACTGCGCCATCATGGCAGCACAGGAGATCAGAGATTATCTGACCTACGGCAATATCAAAAACTCCGTGAACTTCCCCAGATGTGAAGTACCTTATAACGGCAAACCCCGTATTGCCATCTCTCATAAAAACATCGTAAACATGATCGGTCAGCTGGGTGCTGTTTTCACAAAATACCATGTAAACATCGATAAACTGGTGAACAACTCCAGAGGCGACCTTGCATATAACATCGTCGTATGCGATAATTTACCTGAAAATGTGAACGACATGATCGATGACCTGTATGCCATCAATACTGTACTGAAAGTTCGCGTGCTCGAATGAGAATACGCGCTTTCATGTAATTTAGAATAGGAGGAAATATCTATGGCAACCATCAGACCTTTTATGGCCATCCGCCCCGCATCCAACTATGCTGCGGCTGTGGCGGCTCTGCCCTATGACGTAATGAACAGCGAAGAAGCAAGAGAAATGGTAAAGGACAAACCATGGTCCTTTCTTCATGTAGATAAAGCCGAAGTGGACCTGCCCGCAGGCACAGATATTTACAGCGATGAGGTATATCAGAAAGCGAAGGAAAATCTGGAAAACATGATCGGCCACGGCGTCATGGGTCAGGATCTGCTGCCTAATCTGTATATTTATCGCCTGACCATGAACGGCAAAAGCCAGACCGGTCTGGTTTGCTGCACTTCCGTAGACGAATACATCGACGGCACCATCAAAAAACATGAGTTGACCCGTGCCGACAAGGAAGCCGACCGTATCCGCCACGTGGATACCCTGAATGCCAACACAGGCCCCATCTTCCTTGCCTACAGAGATAACCCCGACGCCAAAGCCATCATCGACGGCTGGACAGCAGCCGTAAAACCCGAATATGACTTTGTTGCCGAAGACGGCATCAGACACACCGTGTGGGTCATGGACAGCGATATGGAAATCGGCCTCTTGGTACAATCCTTCCAGAATGTGAAGAACCTCTACATCGCCGATGGTCACCACAGAAACGCTTCCGCCGTAAAAGTTGCCCTGAAACGCAGAGAAGCAAACCCCGATTACACTGGGGAAGAAGAATTCAACTACTACCTTTCCGTACTCTTTGCGGCAGATGACCTGTATATCATGGACTATAACCGTGTGGTAAAAGACCTGAACGGGTACGATGCTGTTGGATTTCTGGAAGAAATCAGCAAGAAATTCGATGTTGTACCTTATGAAGGCGAAGGCCCTTACAAGCCCGAAGAACTGCACACCTTCGGCATGTATCTGGAAGGCAACTGGTTCAAACTGACAGCGAAAGAAGAGATCATCACCGACGACCCCGTACTGGGTCTGGACGTTTCCATCCTGCAGAAAGAGCTGCTGGAACCTGTGCTTGCCATTGGCGACCCCAGAACGGACAAGCGTATTGATTTTGTCGGCGGTATTCGTGGGCTGGAAGAACTGGAACGCCGCGTAGACAACGGCGAAATGAAGCTGGCATTCTCCATGTTCCCCACTTCCATGGCAGAGCTGATGGATGTGGCAGATGAAGGCATGACCATGCCGCCCAAATCCACATGGTTCGAACCCAAGCTGAGAAGCGGTCTGTTCATCCACGACCTCGGATAAGTTCTTGGGACTCCGTCCCAAACCCTGCCACCCTTTGAAAAGGGTGGACCTAAGCTTTAATGAAAAAAGCGATTTCCAATCGGAAATCGCTTTTCTAAATTCGGGTCAAAGAGGTGACCCCCTTGCAGGGGTATTGGAGACAGCGTCCCCAAGGTCTTACAGGTCTAATTTTAAATCGTTTTCTTTGATCAGGCCTTTTTTACGCATAGGATATGCGATGATGGGTGTCAGCACCGCAGGCAGCACGAAGCAGATCAGCAAGAGACCGATCCAGTCCATGGATGTGATGCCCGCTTTTGTCCCTGCTACCATATCATTCAGCCAGCCCGTATATACACCGATCTGACCTACCAGACCGCAGGTACCCATACCGGAACCTGCCGGAATGTTTTCCAGACGGAAGATAC
>CALFPN010000163.1 GCA_937919015.1 uncultured Clostridia bacterium | reverse complement strand
CATTGCCGGTGATATGGTTGCTCTGGCGGAAACAGAAGAATTTGCAGAAACGATCGAAGAGAAAAAGTGGAAAACAACATCCTGTTGCCCTGCTTTTGTGGAATATGTCAGAAGAAATCATCCCGATCTGATGGATCATGTTTCCACAGTGGTTTCTCCTATGATCGCTATGGGCAGAGCCATTCAGGCAAAGGACCCGAAAGCCAAGGTTGTATTTATTGGCCCCTGCACAGCGAAAAAAGTGGAAGTAAAACAGCCGGAAGTAAAGGGTGCGGTAGAGCATGTCATGACGTTCGAAGAGCTGAGAGCTATGTTTGATGCGAAAGGGCTGGATCTGACAAAACTTCCCGAAATCACAGCGGGCGAACCCTCCTTCTATGGCCGCATTTTTGCAAGAACAGGCGGTGTGGCGGAGAGCGTACGCCGTGTGGCAAAACTGGAAGGCATAGATGTGGAGATCAACCCTGTTCGCTGCAATGGTATTGATGAATGTATCAGAGCGTTGAAACTGGCATCCTTCGGCAAGCTGGACGGCAATCTGATCGAAGGTATGGTTTGTAAGGGAGGCTGTACAAATGGGGCAGCGTCTATTTTCCATGATACAAAGGGGATCCAGCGTGTCAATGACTTCAGCCGTGAAGCGCTGACGGATGACCCGAATGAAGGCATTCGTGGATATGATATGCGTGCCATCAGCATGGAAAGAGAGTTTTTGAAAATTGAAGGAAAATAAGACTGATCGTTTGTATCAGGACTTTTATAAAGAAAACGCAGAGAAATTTTTCTCTGCGTTTTTTATTTGGGTGGAGGAAGTGTGACAAACGGGTCTGTTTTGTATCGTATTTTTTGTTGTTTACTCAACAAATTCGGGTTATAATTTTATTGTTGGAGGCGAAAAAGATGAAAGAAAGCAGATTTGAATTATTTGATGGTTTGATTGCTTCTGCAGGGAAAACACTGCAGCGTATCAAAACAAATAAAATGGAAAAATATGGTCTGGGCAGCACCCATACCACCTGTCTGTGCAAATTGGGAAAAGCAGGAGATGTGGGGGTGACCCAGAAGGAACTGACAGAGCAGGAATGTATCGACCGTGCACAGGTTTCCCGTGTGCTGCGTGATCTGGAGCAGAAGGAGCTGGTGCAGGCGGTTGGCAG
>CALFPN010000162.1 GCA_937919015.1 uncultured Clostridia bacterium | reverse complement strand
AGCGACGAAGGGGTGTATGGGGCCTATGAAGCATACGTTCCCCGTGATGGTTATGAAAAGGATGAGGTATTCCAGGACAATCCCGTCATCAAAAAGACGATTGCCGAGCTGTGGATCAAAGTAAAAGCGTCCAAGTAAGACCTTGGGGACGCCGTCCCCAATTCCCCTGGCAGGAGCTCAGCCCCTGCACCCGATACCGCAAAACCATGTACATGGTTTTGCAAATGGGGGTCAAGGGGAATCATTCCCCTTGTGGGAGTTTGAGGGTGAAACCCTCAAGGAGGTTAATATGTTTGAGAAATGTAAATTGGTTTGTTTGAGTAACGCAGAGGGAAAGGCTGACTGGCTGGCGAAAGGCTTCGATGAAGTGATCTTCTCCGCCGACCAGCTGAGAAGCAATCTCCTCATCGGTGAGGAACTGCCGGAAAAAATCGTATTCGACGGCGGCCTGAAGGAATTCATCCACCTCTTTCCCGAAGGTACCCCCGAGGAAAGCTGTGCATTGGTGAACGGCTATCTGGAAGCGGGCGTTGCGGAATGGACGGATGGACAGTGGGAATTTTTCACCTGCCGAGCGGCGGTTCTGGGCTGCTGTACGGGGTTTTACCTCTCTGTTCTGAATAAGAAAGATTTGAAATAAAAAGAAAGGGTATCGGATTTTTCCGATACCCTTTTTCTTTATATGAAAAATTCGCTTAATACCTTAAAGAACAATAATACAATAACCACCATCAGCATCTTGCGGATGACAGCCGCTCCTTTTTTGATAGCGACCCCTGCACCGATATAATTGCCGCAGATATTGAAGGCTGCCGCGGGGATGGCCACCACCCAATACACCGTGCCTGCCAGAATGAAGACCACCAGAGAAGCGTAGTTACTTGCCAGATTCAGGAACTTTGCGTTGCCCGTTGCGGTGCGCATATCGTATTTCAAAATCAGACAGAAGCCGATGAGGGCGAAGGTGCCTGTGCCCGGGCCAAAAAGCCCATCGTAAAACCCGATCAGACCGCCGATGAGAAAGGCAAGGGCGTATTTTTTGCCTTTGCTGAATTGATGGGAGTGGTTTTCGTTCCCCATGTTTTTGTTTACCAGTGTCACCGCCGCCACTACAGGCAGGATGACCAGCATCATGGTTTTGAGGGTATGCTCATTTAAAAGAAGGACGATCTTCGCTGCAATGGCGGAACAGAGGAAGGCACCAGCCGCCGCTGTCAGCCCTACGGGGATATCTACCATTTTGTTGCGGTAGTAGCGAAGGGTGGCAATGGTGGTGCCGCAGGCCGCCGCAAATTTATTGCAGGCATAGACCATATGCATGGGCAGACCACTCAGCATGTAAGCCGGCAGGGAAATGAGCCCGCCGCCGCCGGCGATGGAATCCAGAAAGCCTGCCAGAAAACTGGCGACCATCAGGAAAAGGAAACTTTCGGTGGAAATCATCATATCAAACATAGGAAAACCTCAGTGATTCTTTCGTATTCTTTCAATTTTGTCACTGATACATTATAGTACGGTTTTTCGGAATCGTCCACCTTATTTTATCAGATCCTGCCAATGGTCATCTTTCTGCAGGAAGGTAAGGCTAGGGTCCTTGCGAAAGCTTTCCAGAATGGCCTTTTGCAGGTCTTTTCTGGAAATAGAGTCCGGTTCTGTAAAGTGCAGATGGGCATAAAGGGGGGACTGGCGGAAATGGGAAACAGAAGAGACGTTTTCCAGAAGCCCCTTTACGAGGGTGCAGACAGCGGGTGCATCCTGTTCCAGAATCGCCTGTTCCAGTTGACAGGCAAGGGCCTGATATTTTCCCATATCAAAGGCTTCTACCAAATGCAGCTGTTTTTCCACAAGCAGTTTGGCTTTTTGCAGGTCGTTTTCCTGAGCAGCCAGCTGATGCATGCTGTAAAAAAGGAGACTGGCCATTTGATAGCCGGAGAAGATCAGTTCTTCGTAAACCTTCCATGCGTCTTCTTGGCGGCCTGTTTTGCTGAAAAGAAAAGCCTGCTTTCGCTTTCGTTCGGGGTTTTGCAGGGAAAGATAGGCAAGATATTTTTCTGCCTCGTCATAGTTTTCCTGAGCCGTATAAAAATGGAACAGAGAATCGGCGGCATGGGCGCGGATGGTTTCGTCATCGCTTTCCAATGCACGGGTGTACCAGCTGCAGAGGGTATCCGCATAAGGCTGTCCATCGGGAATGGCGTGGGTCTTACGCCATGTGTCCAACACAAGGGCGGTTTGCCAGAGGAGCTGTTCGCAGTTGGGATATTGGGATATTTTCTCTTTTGCCCATTGAAATATCGTATCAAAGGGTTCTGTTTTCAGTTTCTCGTTCAGTTCTTGGATGAAGAGAGCGATTTCCTCCGTTGTCAGCTCCTCTTCAAAGGAAAGCAGAATATCGGGGGTGATGCCCAACAGGCGACAGATGGGGGAAAGCAGGGTGATGTCCGGCAAAGAATTTTCGTTTTCCCATTTATTGACGGCAGGGGCAGTGACGCCCAGACGATTTGCCATTTCTTCCTGCGTCATATGTTTTTCTTTTCTGTAAGTACGGATGATTTTTCCGATTTTCATAGATGAGACCTCCTTGTAAGGGATTGCATCGGCCTTTGCTATTGTTAGTATAACAGAGGAATGGATAGGATACCATTGAGCAGATATAAAATATAGAGAAAGAAAATTAACTGCTGTTCATGTTTGGGCAAAAAGAAAACCCATCTCTTACGAGATGGGTAAATCATTTTACAAATCAATTTTCTTTGCCGTTCCAGCAGTAGGTACATACTTTTTCGCGGGGCAGGCCGATGGCTTCCAGAAGACCGTCCAGAGACTGATAGCCCAGAGAAGCGAAGCCCAGCTTTTCGCAGATGCGTTTCAGCATGCACTGACCTCTTTCTGTGGAGGCATCTGCATATTCGTTGATGTATTTGTCGCCTTCCGCACCTTCCAGTTCATGGATGATACGGCGCGCCAAGAGATCATCTTCGTTGCCTTTGGATGTAAAGTTCAGATATTTACAGCTGTACATGATGGGAGGGCATGCAGAACGCATGTGTACTTCCTTGGCATGGGCACTGTAGAGGAAGTCTACGGTTTCACCCAGCTGTGTGCCGCGAACGATGGAGTCATCCACAAACAGCAGTCTTTTATCTGCGATCAGTTCGGGTACGGGAATCTGCTTCATTTTTGCCACACGGTTTCTGATCTTCTGGTTTGCAGGTGTGAAGGAGCGAGGCCATGTAGGTGTATATTTTACGAAAGGACGTGCATATTCGATGCCGCATTCATGGGCATAACCCATAGCGTGGGGGACGCCGGAATCGGGGATCCCTGCCACATAGTCCACTTCAGGCAGTGTGCCGTTCAGTGCTTCGTCACGGGCCATGATCGCACCGTTTCTGTAACGCATGACTTCTACGTTGATGCCTTCATAGTTGGAGTTGGGATAACCATAATAGCTCCACAGGAAAGCGCATACTTTCATTTCTTCGCCGGCAGGCTGCAGCACTTCGTAGCCTTCGGGTGTCAGCTTGATGATTTCGCCGGGGCCCAGTTCGTATTCGTTTTCGTAGCCCAGTTTTGTGTAAGCGAAGGATTCAAAGGAAACAGCATAGCCTTCTTCGTCCTTGCCGATCAATACGGGCAGTCTGCCCAGTTTGTCTCTGGCAGCGATGATGGCGTCATCTTCTGTCAGGATCAGCAGAGTGACAGAACCTTGAATTGCTTCCTGTGCGTATTTGATCCCTTCCACCAGACTTTCTTTCTGGTTGATGAGACCTGCCACCAGTTCTGTTTCGTTTACCATGCCTGTGGAACGGCTCATGAACTGATGACCTTTGGCAAATTCCGCCTGCAGCAGTTCTTCTGCGTTGATGATGGCACCGATGGTTGTAATGGCATAAGTGCCCAGATGAGAACGCACCAGCAGGGGCTGGGGATCATTGTCAGAAATACAGCCGATACCGGAAACACAGCCTTCGAATTCGTGCAGATCGTTTTCAAATTTTGTACGGAAAGGAGTGTTTTCAATATTGTGGATCTCGCGCTGGAAGCCTTTTTCCTTGCTGTGCAGAGCCATGCCGCCTTTTTTTGTACCCAGATGGGAATGGTAGTCTACGCCAAAGAAAATATCCAGAACGCAGTCATTTTTACTTGTTACACCGAAAAAACCGCCCATGATGTTCCTCCTATCATATATCATAAAAGGGTGATAATTTTCAAAAAAATATGGTAGCGGAGAAAACTCCGCTGTTTCTATTTTAAACGAAAAAGCGTATCAATACAACAAAAACTGCAGAAAACCGACATAAAAATTACCTTTGATTTTTTTCTATATGACAGCAGATTTTCCAAAAGAGATAACAGATTTTTATCCTGCAGATAAGTTTTCCTGATTTTGGACATAAAAAGGCCCTCCGAAAGGAGGGCTTGCCGTCGCTAAGAGGATTCGAACCTCCGACCTGCCGCTTAGGAGTAGACCCGATTAGTCATCGGGAAGTGACACCTGATGCTAAAAAATGCTTGGAAATACTGGGTTTTTCACCATTTCCAATCCCATCTGATACTATGCTGTGATAGCTAATTCAGAGGGATTTCACGTCGTCCGATTGGCTCGATTTTAGCAAGCCGTTCGATTTTTGGCGGACGTTGCAAGTACAATCTAATGTCACTATGTATCTGCTCGTTATGCGGAATGACAGGAAATACAGTTCATTCCCTTGTGGAGCCGCTGGTGTCACACGACACCAATTTAAGTCTGTTTAATATATCATTTCAAACCGAATTTTTCAACCAGAATTATCAGAAATTCCATAGAATTTTTCGGAACGAATGATTGTATGTAACCTGTACCTGCCGAAACAGGTACAGTATTTATCGAAGCATAGTTTCTCGATCTTCAGCTCCCAGCATATATGCGCCCTTCGCAAATTCATCTCTTGCCAGAAGTTCTGTTACATATACCCTGTCGAACAACAACCAAAGTTCTTTTTCTTTTGGTGTAAGTTTGCGGTTTCCGCTAAATAAATGCGATAACCCCAATCCCTCAAGCAGAGCCTGCTTTGCAGCTTTGTAATCATCGGCTCTATCGGAATAATCCTCATTCCTCTGGCTTGATAATTCCTCAATATCATCAGCTCGCATTTTATCATAATACTCGTCCATAAATGCTCTATCCATTTTTCACCCCCAAAAACAAAAATAAGGGCAGACCCCTTTACAAGCTATGAAAGCTATGTAAAAGGATCTGCCATTTTAATTCTATAAGGTCTTTGCCAGCGACTTCAAGAGTGCTGCCATTTCGGGGTTTTGCAGGAGCTTCAGGAGCAACTCTTTGTCATCGGTGGAGCTTTCCTGTGCAGCTGTCTGTACGGGTTCCGGTGTAGCCTGTCTGCCAGAGTAAAATGCAGCTTCCAGTCTTTCGGCGTTTAATCTGCGGTCATCGTCGATGATGTGAGAGTAAACATCCGCTACCATCTTGACCTGTGCGTGACCAGAGTCACCCTGAACGGATTTCATATCACCGCCGTTCAGCTTCAGCTTATAGGTGATACTGGAGTGTCGGAGACTGTGAAAAACCACCTTCGGCAGGCCGTTCTCCTCGATCAGCTTATTGAATGCACGATTGATAACCTGCCCCTCAATCGGCTTTCCGTTGGAAGAACAGAACACCAGATTGAAGTCAATGAACTCGTCACCGAAAAGGTCTTTCAGTTCTTCGATTTCTGCCTTGCGCTGAACCAGCATTTCTGCCACAGTTCTCGGCAGAAAGACCTTGCGGACACTGGTTTTCGTTTTCGGGGTCTTGAGAACTAACGCCGTGTGAGTGCTTGCAAAGGTTGGCGGGAACTTGAACATGATGTCCTTACCGTTCAGATCAGCCATCGCTTCACGGTTCACTCTCTGCAACTCCTTTTCTACGAAGATGCTCGCCTGACCAAGTTCTATGCTTGCAGGAGAGATGTCTACGCAGTCCCATGTAAGCCCCAGAAGTTCGCCCATTCGCAGAGAACAGGAGAAAGCAAGGTTGATTGCCAGTCTCAGAATATCGTCATCACAGGCTTCCAGAGCCTTCAGGAGAACCTCTGCTGTCCAGATGTCTCTGGTCTTGTGTTCTTCTTTCGGCAGAGTAGCGTGTTCCACGGGGTTTCTGGTCATCAATTCCCATTTAACTGCCTGATTGAACGCATTACGCAAAACTTTGTGAATCTCTCTGACCGTATGCGGCGTCAGATATTCGTTGCGGGGCTTTACATTCTTCACCACCACGGACTTCACAGAAAGCAGGTCTCTGTAATACTTATCCATGATCCTGGGGGAAATATCCTCCAATTTCATATCACCGATGAGTGGACGAATATAGTTCGCAATCAGGCTCTTTCTGCTTTCGTAGGTAGACATTGCCCAGGTATTCACACCATAGATGGACATATATTCTTCCAGAAGATCGTTTACGGTCTTAGCAGATGGAGGAATAAAGGTTCCTGCTTCCTGCTCGTATTCGACCTGCAGCTTTCTTTTCTTTGCTTCGGCATTGGTGTCAAAGGTTTCCCACTTTTGACGCTTGTTGCCGTTCTCATCGGTGTATGTATAAACTACGGAATACTTCTTTTTTCTCTTAACGATGGATGCCATACGATCATCTCCTTTCTTCTCCATCCTCCGCTACCAGTCTGTAGCGGTTCTGATTCTGATACCATTTTTCAAAACTCTCCTTGGTGGCTCGGTTGTATCTGCCGACCTTGATAAGCTCGAAATTGCCACTTGCGACAATATAGTAGATTGTCTGGCGATGCACCCCAAGCATCCTTGCGATTTCCGGAAGACCATAGGTCGATGCCATGATGTCAGCGTCCAATTCCTGATCTTCCACAGTGCGGTAATCACTCTGGGAAGCGTACCATTTTTCAAAGCTCTCTTTAGTAACTCTGCGTTTACCCAGGGCTTCTACAATCTCGAAATGCCCTTTGGCAACCAGTTCGTAGGCAGTAGCTTCTTTCAATCCAAGACGCTGACCAAGCTCCTCTACTGAATATGTAGTTTTCTTTAGTGCCTCGCCGGGAGGAGTACCATCAACCTTCTGATATTTGAACTGGTTGGCATACCATTCTTCAAAGCTGTCGATCATCACTCTCATGGTGCCGCCGACGGTGATTGTTTTGAAGTAATTCTTCTTGATGAGCCAGTATGACTCTGTTTTTCCGAGACCAAGTAACCTACCCATTTCAGGTACAGACATACTCGTGCGTTTTCTCGCATTTTCCATCTCATAACCTCCTATGTAAAAATGTAGCCATGTGTTTGCTTGTCATGGCTACATTTTATCGAACTCTTGATTTATTTTGAAGTTTGTCGCCGGGTAGCACGACATCCTTGACAAATATCAGATTTGCTGATCCAGCCACTCGTCGAAACTCTTTTTTGAGATTCGGATGCTGCCGCCGATGCGCACACTATGAAAGGCTTTCTTCTTCACGAGGTTATATGCACTTGTTCTGCTGATACCCAGGATGTCCTGAATCTCATCAACGGTATATGTTCTCTTATCGAACTGGCCTGCGGAGGCTACAATGGATTCTTCGGTACGCTGATTCATAGCAGCGATTCTTTCTTCAAACATCTATGTTCACTCCTTTTCTTTCTTCGGTCTATGTTTTGTGGAACGCTTTTTCAGCTGTTCCATTGCCAAGCTGATGGATAAGGCTTTCTCAATCGCTACCATTTCACGGGACGTAACCTTACCTAAGTAATTATCAATTCTGCGCTTATCAATGGTACGAATCTGTTCCAGCTGCACCACAGATGCTTCTCTGAACGCAGGATTGTCTTTGATTAAAAGATGAGTCGGCATATTCTCCTTCTTGCGGATTTTCGTTGTGACCGTTGCCACGATCAGCGTGGGAGAGTGCTTATTGCCGGTATCGTTCTGAATCACAATCACCGGTCTGACACCACCTTGTTCAGACCCAACTACCGGGTCCAGATCAGCGCAATAAATATCGCCACGGCGATATA
>CALFPN010000161.1 GCA_937919015.1 uncultured Clostridia bacterium | reverse complement strand
CTGCCTGTACAAATGTAATGGGCACATCGCAGTAGATATCATAGCCTTTACGAACGAATACGCGGTTCGGCTGAACATATACCGTTACCAGCAGATCGCCGTAGCCGCCGCCGTTTTCACCGATTTCCCCTTTGCCAGCCAGACGAATGGTCTGTCCGTTGTCGATACCCTTAGGTACATTGACTTCATATTTCTTTGTTTTGCGCACTTTCCCTGTGCCGCGGCATGTGCCGCAAGGATCTTTGATGATCTTACCGGAACCACCACACTTGGAACAAGTACGAACAGATGTTACAGCACCAAACATGGACTGCTGTACCACTCTTTCCTGCCCTGTACCGTTACAGGTAGGACAGCTTTCCGCATGGGTACCTTCCTTGGCACCTGTGCCGTGGCAGGTATCACATTCGTCATAGATCGCCACAGAAATTTCTTTCTTGCAGCCGAAAACAGCTTCTTCAAATGTCAGCTGGATATTTACATTGACATCTCTGCCTTTTCTGGGGCCGTTTCTTCTTGCTGCGCCACCGCCGCCAAAGCCGCCGAAGCCAAACATGCTGCCAAAAATATCGCCCAAATCGCCCATATCGAAGCCCTGACCATAGAAGCCGCCGCCTCCACCCATGCCGCCCTGCTCAAAGGCTGCATGACCAAACTGGTCGTACTGGGCACGTTTCTGAGAATCGCTCAGTACTTCATATGCTTCGTTGACTTCCTTGAATTTTTCTTCTGCTTCTTTATCGCCCGGGTTCTGGTCAGGATGATATTTCATCGCCATTTTACGGTAAGCCTTTTTCAGTTCCGCTTCCGTTGCGTCTTTCTTTACACCCAGAACCTCATAATAATCTCTTTTATTAGCCAACTTCTTCACCACCTTCTCATGGGACTCCGTCCCAAACCCTGCCAGGGAATTGGTCAAAGCATCTTCCTTCGGAAGACGGCTACGCCGCCGTCTTAATCTTGACGGTGCTCATATCCCTGAACCCTATTCGCAAAAACTGCGTTTTTGCATATCAACAGGTCATCATATCAAACGCGAAAAGCAGGATGCCCCAAGGGGCACCCTTGCTTATATGCTGTCTTATATTACAGTTCTTTGCCTTCTCCGTCAACTACGTCAGGACCTGCGCCGTTCATATCCGCGCCGCCTTGTGCAGCCTGTGCCTGCTGATACAGTTTTTCAGACAGTTTATAGAATTCCTGTTTCAGGGATTCTGTTGCTGCTTTCACATTTTCTGTGTCAGCTTCTGTCATTGTTTCGGGTGTCATGTCTTTCACTGCATCTTTCAGTTTTGTCAGTTCCGCTTCCACTGTGGATTTGTCCATGCTGTCCAGCTTGTCGCCCATTTCTTCCATTGCTTTTTCTGTCTGGAAGATCAGGGAGTCAGCTTCGTTTTTCGCGTCGATAGCTTCTTTTCTCTTTCTGTCAGCTTCTGCGAACTGTTCTGCTTCTTTTACAGCTCTGTCGATTTCTTCATCGCTCAGGTTAGAACCTGCTGTGATTGTGATTTTCTGTTCTTTGCCTGTACCCAAATCTTTTGCGGAAACGTGTACGATACCGTTTGCGTCAATGTCGAATGCTACTTCGATCTGAGGAACACCTCTTCTTGCGGGAGCGATACCATCCAGTTTGAACTGACCCAGAGTTTTGTTATCTCTTGCCAGAGGTCTTTCACCCTGTACAACGTGGATGTCTACTGCTGTCTGGTTATCTTCTGCTGTGGAGAAGATCTGTTTTTTGTTTGTAGGGATTGTTGTGTTTCTGTCGATCAGTTTTGTTGCAACACCGCCCAGCGTTTCGATACCCAGAGACAGAGGTGTTACGTCCAGCAGCAGGATGGAGCCTGCGCCTTCGTCACCGGCCATTTTACCGCCCTGAATTGCAGCACCTACGGCTACACATTCATCGGGGTTGATGCCTTTGAAGGGTTCTTTGCCTGTGTATTTTTTTACTGCATCCTGAACTGCGGGGATTCTTGTGGAACCACCAACCAGCAGAACTTTGTCGATTTCGCCTGTGGACAAACCGGCATCAGCCAGAGCCTGTTTTACGGGGCCCATTGTCGCATCTACCAGATCATGTGTCAGTTCGTCGAATTTTGCTCTTGTCAGTGTTACATCCAGATGTTTGGGGCCATCCTGATTCATTGTAATGAAAGGCAGGTTGATGTTTGTGGAAGCTACGGTAGACAGTTCTTTTTTCGCTTTTTCCGCAGCTTCTTTCAGTCTCTGCATTGCCATTTTGTCTTTGGACAGATCCATGCCTTCTGCTTTTCTGAATTCTTCTACCAGGAAGTTGATGACTCTCTGGTCGAAGTCATCGCCGCCCAGATGTGTGTTACCGTTTGTTGCCAGTACTTCGATAACGCCGTCACCGATTTCGATGATGGAAACGTCGAATGTGCCGCCGCCCAAGTCGTATACCATGATTTTCTGTTCATTTTCGTTATCCAGACCGTAAGCCAGAGCTGCAGATGTGGGTTCGTTGATGATACGTTTTACATCCAGACCGGCGATTCTGCCTGCATCTTTTGTTGCCTGTCTCTGAGAGTCATTGAAGTAAGCAGGCACTGTGATAACTGCTTCTGTTACTGTTTCGCCCAGATAGCTTTCCGCATCTGCTTTCAGTTTCTGCAGAATCATTGCAGAAATTTCCTGAGGGGAGTAACCTTTGCCTTCAATGTTTACTTTGTAGTTTTCGCCCATGTGGCTCTTGATGGAAGAAATAGTGTTGTCAGGATTTGTGATTGCCTGACGTTTTGCTGTTTCACCAATCAGTCTTTCGCCATTTTTTGCAAAACCTACTACGGAAGGAGTTGTTCTTGCACCGTCGCTGTTTACGATAACAACAGGCTGGCCGCCTTCCATTACTGCTACACAAGAGTTTGTTGTACCCAAGTCAATACCGATAATTTTACTCATGATAAATTCCTCCTAAAATATACAAAATTGATTTTCAGTTTCTCGATTAGTTTGCCACTTTAACCATACTGTGACGAATTACTTTGTCTTTATACATATAACCCTTCAGCATTTCCAGAACCACTTCGTTTTCGCCGTAGTTTTCATCATCCTCATGGGCCACTGCTGCGTGCAGGTTGGGGTCGAATTTTTCGCCCACAGCCTTGATTTCTTCCACACCAATGCCCTTCAGAACATCCTGGAACTGCGTCAGTGTCATTTTCACACCTTTGAAGAAAGCATCGTTTTCATCCACTTTGCCTTCCTGAACCATAACGGCTCTTTCCAGATTGTCAATGACCATCAGAAGTTTTTCCACCGTACTTCTCACGCCATCGTCATACATGCTTGCTTTTTCTTTGACTGTACGTTTGCGGAAGTTATCAAATTCCGCCAGACATCTTTGATATTTATCCAGATTGTCCGCAGCCTGCTGTTCCAGCTGAGCGATCTTTTCGTCCTTTTCATCCAGAACTTCCATCTCGCCCTCTTCTACAGCCTCCGCTTCCACAGTTTCCGCTGTTTCTTCCACAACCGTTTCCTGTGTTTCCAGATTTTCATCCTTTTTCATTTCTTCCACGTCGTTCCCTCATTTCTAGGTATTTTTATTATTTCCATCGGAAAGGTTCCGTAATACATTTTCAATATTCTGTACCATGCCATTCAGTACGGAAATGACCTGAGAATAATCCATTCTTGTGGGGCCCACGATACCGATCGTACCTCTGGTATTATCCCCCATTTTGTAGGTGGCTGTGATGACACTGCAGTCCTTCATGCCCTGCACCGTGTTTTCGCTGCCAATCAAAATCTGGATATCATTGCCCTTGCTTTCTTCCAACATCGTTACCAGCACATCCTTTTCTTCCAGTGTCTGGAACAGGGATTTTGCTTTCTGAATATCGGAAAATTCAGGGAAGGCCAGCATATTTCTGGCACCACTCATGTGAACCTGCACCTTTTCCGCCGCCCGCATGGTGATCTCAATGGCTTTCAGGATTGGCTGCAAGAGCTCCTGATATTCCTGCAGTTCCGACTGTATCTTGCTGATGACCGCACCATCAATTTCATTCAGCGCACAGCCCTGCAGCACGCGATTCAGGCAAATGCCCATATAGAAGATCTTTTCTTCGGAAGGTACGCTATCCATTTTGATCACATGGTTCTTGATGAAGTTATCCCCTGTTGCAATGACCAACAAAAGAGATGTGCTATCCAGCGGCAGCAGTCGAATCTGTTTGATCCGTGTTCTCTGTCCCACCGGCTCGGAAATAAATGTTGTATAATTTGTCAGCAGGGAAAGTGCCTTCGCCGTTTCTTCCATCAGATAATCGATCTGATTGATATCTCTGGAGATGACACTCTGCAGATATTTCTGTTCCTCAGCGGTCAGTTCCTTCTGCTGCATCAGATGGTCAACATAGAGTCTGTAGCCCGTATCGGAAGGGATACGGCCGCTGGAGGCATGGGGCTGTAAGATGAGGCCCATCTCTTCCAGATCGCTCATTTCATTTCTGATGGTTGCAGAACTGATCCCTAAATTGTACTTTTTGGCAATGGTTCTGGAACCGACGGGTTCCGCCGTTTCAATATAGTCATTGATAATGGCCTGCAAGATCTGTATTTTTCTATCGTTTAAAGCCATACCGCCGCCTCCTTTTTCCATTTTATTAGCACTCACCAAGTACGAGTGCTAACTTACGTATATAAAGATAGCACTAGCCACCAAAGATGTCAAGTGCTAATCGATAAAATTTTCTTCATTTTCCGTATTTTAAGAAATTCTTTCGGATTGTATCAGAATAAGAACTTCTCAAACACCACATTGCTGATATCCACGCCTCTTGTTGTCAGCCGAATACCGATTTCATCCTCTTTCAGCAATCCATCTTTCACCAGTTCTTCGATCTGCCTGCCGTAAATATTTTTCATTTCCTGTCCAAATCGTTCTCTGAATCGCGCAAAAGAAACCCCTTCTGTCAATCTCAGCCCCAGAAACATAAATTCCGCCAGCGCATCTTCTTCCGTAATCACTTCCACCTCTTCCTTTAATAAGGAGATATCCCCATCGGCTCTGATATATTCCTGCAGATCATACCTGTTATGGAAGCGTTCCCCATCCATGTAGGAATGGGCTCCCAGCCCCATGCCCAGATATTCTTCCGCCTGCCAGTAGATGCGGTTGTGTCTGCTCTGTCTACCTTTTTTTGCAAAGTTGGAAATTTCGTACTGCCCATACCCCATTTTTGCCAGATAGTCCACTGCCCAATGGTACATTTCCCTGTCCAGTTCTTCCGTTGCCGGCTCCAGTTCGCCTTTTTCATATCTGTCAAAGAACGGAGTTCCTTCTTCTAAAATCAGGCTGTAGGCAGAAATATGCTCCGGATTTAATGCAACGATATTTCTCACCGTTTCCTGCCAGTCCGCCATGGTCTGGTTGGGCAGAGCAAACATCAGGTCTGTATTTACATTGCCAAAACCTGCTTCTCGTACTGCCTTGTAATTTTCCTGAAAAGCTTCCATGGTATGGATACGCCCCAAGTCCTTCAGCAATCGGTTCTGCCACGCCTGCACCCCCATGCTCAGTCTGTTAAAGCCCATTTTTTTCAAGGCAGCTGCCATTTCCCCATCCAGCGTACCGGGGTTGGCTTCTGTCGTAATTTCCGCATCCTCTGCAATATCCCAGCTCTCGAAAACCGCCTGCATCAACTGTTCCAGCATTGGAACAGAAAGGGTCGTGGGCGTCCCGCCGCCAAAAAAAACAGAAATGACTTTCCTGTCAGAATATGCCTTCCCCCTGTTTTCGATTTCCTTTGTCAGTGCATCCACATAGCCCTGCATCTGCCCTTCCTTCCCCGCCCAAGAGGGAAAATCACAGTACAGGCATTTCTGTCTGCAAAAGGGGATATGGATATATAAACCTATGGTTTTGGTGTTTTTCATGCTTCCACCTCAAATTTCTCTCGATTTTCTCCATGATATCACGGGGTCTTTCTTTTTTCAATGTTCTATAAAAATGAAAAAATCATTAAAATCCCACGTTTTCTTGAAAAATCAAACTAACAATGATACTATTATTTTTTGTACAAAACTAAACCGAAACGAGGAATGAAACTATGAATCCTTTTCATGATATGCAAATGGAAATTCAGGAATTTTTCCATAGCAGCAAAAAAACAAGACTCGCCATGTGGGTCATCGTGGCTCTGTTTCCCTTATATCTGGCTTATGCATGCAACAGCCTCGCCTTTGGCTCCGCCGAAGGGATGTCTACATTCCTGCAGGGTAACGCTGGGGCTTTCCTGTTGGGCGCAGTTGTGGTCTATCTGCTTTTCGGCGCATTAGTCTGCCTGACAAAACGCATCCCTCTGGCGGCCTTCCTGTCTGCCCTGTTTTTCACCATCATGCCTTTGATTGATTATTTCAAAGTACAGATCTTGGAGACCCACTTTTTCCCTTGGGATATGATGTTTGCCAAAAATGCCGGCAGTTTCGGCACATTTCTGACCACGCTGGCCATGCCCGATTCTGCATGGAACACCATCGCAGCAACCGTCTTTTATTTTCTGCTTCTCCTGATGATGAAACCGGAAATCCCCGTGGCATGGAAAAAACGTGTCATCGGCACACCCATCCTGCTGGTATGTCTGTATCTCTTCTGCATGCATCCCGCAGTCAGAAATTGCTATGAGGTATTTGGCGTTTCTCCCAAGGCCCCCGGCAATCAGGCAGCAAACTATAATGAAAACGGGTTTCTCACCGCCTTTGTGCTGAACTTTGCCTCTCTGAATATGGGCGACCCCGCCGATTACAACGAAAAATATCTGGCAAATTACTTTGAAAAATATCAGCCCTCTGTCAAATCCGGTCAGGATTTCCAGAATCCCGATATCATCGTTGTCCTCTCCGAAGCTTACTGGGATCCTACTGTGCTGCATGGTGTGACCTATTCCGAAGATCCTCTGAAAAACTACAGACGGATCGCCGCAGAACACCCCAGCGGCAAAATGGTATCCTGCACCTTTGGCGGCGGCACCGTTCGTCCCGAATTTGAAATTCTGACAGGTACTACCACAAACATGCTGCCCTCCGGCAATGTGCCTTATCAGCAGTATGTCTTTGAGGATATTTTCTCCTATCCTCGCCTGTTCAAAAATCTGGGCTATGATACCCTGGGCATCCACACCTATCAGAAGGAATTCTACGAACGCGACCGCGCATACCCTCTGCTGGGCCTGACAGAAATGCGAGGGGAATACGACCTGCATGCAGAACACCATTGGAACAGTGGCCCCTACATCACCGATGAGACCATCGCGGAGGAAGTCATCTATCAGCTGCAGCAGCCCCATGAAGTTGGTCTGTTCCTCCATGTCATCACCATGGAAAACCACAGCATGTATCTGAACAAATATGATCCTTCCGACTGGGATATCAAGGTTTCTTCCGACGTTCTTTCTGATGACGAGCTGAATGCACTGCATAATTACTGCAAAGGAGTATCCGATTCCGATGCCGCTCTGGGGCGGATCTATGATTATGTGATGAACCGAGAAAAACCCACCGTCGTTCTCTGGTATGGTGACCATCTGCCTACACTGGGAGATTCCTTTTCTCCTTATATCACCACAGGCAATATTTCCTCCACCACAGCACAGGAATGGACAGAAGAAGAAAAATACACCATGTTCTCTACCCCCTATGTCATCTTTGCCAACTATGACACAGGCAGAGATTACCGCGCAGAGGAAGTTCCCGTTTCTCCTTATCTGCTGCCTGCCCTGCTGTGCGATTACATCGGTGCCCCCGAACATACCAGAACCAACTTCCTGCTGGATCTGTATGAAACCTGCCCCGTTATCAGCCCTTATTATGATCTGTATTCCAACAAGGAAGACAAATCTGCTGTCAACGAATTCATTCGTCACCACGAATTATTGACTTACGATGATCTGATGGGAGAAAAATATCTGGTCAGAAAAGACCTTCCCCAATAATAAAACTGGCAGAACCGAAAAAGGTTCTGCCTTATTTTTATATCTTTTTTCGGAATAATCCATGTTCACTGCAGCAAAGATAGAGTTCTCCCCTACGCTGTCGGGGCAGATATACCTCTGATGCCTGTTCAGGGTAGAGTTTCACAATGGTCACCCTATCCCAGGAAACCAATGCCGCAAAAGAAATATAATGTCCCTTTTTCATTTCATGGGCAAATGTCACATAATATTCAGACCCGATTTCTTCCACCTTCACAGCATGCATCTCATCTATATCCTTCACCTGCAAAGGGTTTCCTTTTCTGCCACAGCAGGAAATCTCTCCGCCGCCCATACTCCATACGATATTGCCGCAATGCTCACAGCGATAAAACTTCACTCGTTTCATATTTCCCGTTTCACCTCTTTTTTCCTGTAGATCCCCATCCAGCATCCTTTCTATCTCCACGCCATATAACGCGGAAATCCCCTTCCATAAGGAAACATCGGGAAACCCTGTGCCTCTTTCCCACTTCGAGATCGTTCTGTCACTGATTTGCAGCAGTTCTGCCGCCTGTTTCTGGGTCATTCTCTTTTCTTTCCGCAATTGTCTCAACAATTCTCCTGTTTTGCTCATATCCACAGCATTCACCTCCTTCTGCCCTTATCATAAAGAGCTTTTCTTCCCATTACAACAAACGCTCCATAGAGTTTGCAAAAGAAAAAGCCATCCAAATGGATGGCCGTAAAATCAATATTATGCACGGGGATGGGTTTTGGCGTACACGTTCTTCAGCTTCTGATTCGTCAGTTTCGTATAGATCTGTGTGGTGGAAATATCGGAATGTCCCAGCATTTCCTGCACAGAACGCAGATCCGCACCATTTTCGATCAGGTGGGCCGCAAAGGAATGACGCAGCATGTGGGGGGTGATATCTTCCTCGATGCCGGCCTTTTTCGCATAAGCCTTGATGATTTTCCAGAAGCCCTGTCTGGTCATCGGTTTCCCGTTACAATTTACAAACAACACTTCCTCATCGGGACGAAGTACCATGTGTTCCCGCACCTTATCCAGATATCTGCGCAAAGAAACCTTGGCCTGGGCACCAATGGGAATAATTCGGCTTTTGGCATCGCTGCCGCAGCGGATATATTCCAGAGGAAGATTGATATCTTCCACCCGAAGGGAAATCAATTCTGTTACGCGGATTCCTGTGGCATACAGAAGTTCCAGCATGGCTTTATCACGAATTTCCTTATCTTCTTCGCCGCTGGGCTGCTCCAGCAGCAGCTCCACTTTATCCAAAGACAGAATTTCCGGAATCTTTTTTTCCACCTTGGGCAGTTCCAAATCAGCCGCAGGGTTTTCCGTCACAAGACCTTTTCTTTGCAGGAACTGAAAAAAGGAACGAATGGATGCAATATTTCTGGACACAGTTGTCCCTGCCTTCTGCTGCTTCTGCAGTTCATAGACATAGGCCATCACATTCGTGCGGTTCACCTTTGCAGGATCAAGGACACCGGATTCTTTCATAAATCGGCAAAAGCCCTTTAAGTCTCTGGCATAAGATAGAACGGTATTCTCAGATGATTTTTTTTCGTTCCGCAAATATTCGGTAAAATCAACAATGCTCTGTTCCATGCAAACAATCCCTTTCGTTCATAGTACTTAAATTATACTTAGTTTTTATTGGATTGTCGATAACTTTTGTTTAAAAAATGTAAAAAATATGAATTTTTTATGAACTTTCTGCTAAAAAACAAAAAAATGGCACGGAAAATAGTGCGGAAATCACACCGAATCTCTATTTTTACGAAACTTTTTCATGCAAACAAAAACATACGTTCTATTCCTGCTGCCCCCATCAAAAGTAATACAGATACCCCAAACAAGATGCAATACTCTGTTTGTCTGCGTCTACGCTCCCGCTTCAGTGCACGCTTTCCGCCCTCTTCCTGCCAGTGCAGCATGTAATACAACGCAGCAGACATCATCAGAATATAGGCAGGAACCAGCAACAGATTTTGCGGCAAAAAGGACACCGCTGCCATCAGAATGCCTTTTGCCCCATAAGCCACCATCATCATAGCAGAGGTAAAACCAATGGCAACACTGCGGAATAAAAATGCCGCACCGGAAAGGAATAACCCCATCTGCATCCATCCCCCCAACCAGATCATAATGTCATATTTCAGATATTTCCAGAACAATGCCCCAAAAGAGGGAAGTTCTGCTTTTTCCCCTATCCCCTGCAAAAACAAAGATAGTTCCCCTTGTTCCGTTGATGGAAGCAGATTTACCGCCAAAGCCCCGCCCAATGTCCCCAACAAAAAAGAAAGACAGACGATGCCGACGATCTTCTGCACCTGTCTGTCTATTCTGCGTTTTTTCTTCATGTCCATCCCCCCTGATACAGGGTATGGCTCGTCAGAAGGATTTATGCTTATTTATTTCTTGCCGCCCATGCGTAGAGAGCCGTTAAGGTCTTTCCGTCCTTAATCTGGCCTTTCTCGATCAATTCCAGAGCTTCCTCCAGAGTATATCTTTCCACTTCCACAAACTCATCCGCATCCAGCTTCTGCTGTCCTTCTGTCAATTCGGTGGCAATAAACAGCTGGATCTTTTCTGAAACAAATCCCACCGTAGGATACATTTCGCAAAGGAACTCCAGCTTACCGGCTTTTTTGCCTGTTTCTTCCTCCAGTTCACGGACAACACCATCCGCGGCTTCTTCGCCATCCTCCAGCACACCTGCGGGGATTTCCAGCAGCATTTCCCCGAAGGCATGTCTGTACTGGCGCACAAAAATCAATGTACCATCATTGTCCACCGCCAGAACTGCTGCTGCATTCCTTCCGCGGATTACGGTTTCGCGCAGGGCTTCGCCGCCGTCAGGCATACGCAGCTTGTCCACCGTTACCTTTACCAGAAGACCCTCATGGGTCACTTTACTTTCCAACACTTCATAACTCATATCTTTTCTCCTTCAAGAAGGCTTTTTCCTTAGTTCAGTTCTTTCACCATGGCTTCGATCCGATCCATACCTTCTTTGATGATTTCCATGCTGGTCGCATAGGACAGACGGATATAATCAGGCATACCGAAATCTGCACAAGGAATGACTGCCACATATTTCTTATCCAAAAGAACAGCTGCAAAGTCTGCTGCAGACTGGATCGTTTGTCCTTCATAGGATTTACCGTATGTTGCAGAAACATCCACGAACAGATAAAAGGCGCCCTGAGGCTTCAAGGCAGACAACATGGGAATCGCTTCTTCTCTTTCAAAGATATAGTCTCTGCGTTTTTTGAATTCCACGCACATTTCCGCCACACAGTCCTGAGAGCCATTCAGAGCCGCTACCGTTGCCGCCTGAGCGATGGAGTTGGGGTTGGATGCCATATGGGACTGCAAGGATGCCATCAGTTTGGAAACTGCCAGAGGTGCAGCTGTATAGCCGATTCTCCAGCCTGTCATAGCATAGCTTTTGGAAACACCATTGATCACAATGGTTCTATCGTAAATTTCCTTGCCCAGAGAAGCGATAGAGATGTGCTGTTTCTCTGCATCATAGATCAGTTTTTCATAAATTTCATCGGAAACAACAAAAATGTCGTTTTTCACTGCAAAATCTGCCACCATCTGCAGATCTTCCCTGCTCATAACCTGACCGGTAGGATTGGAAGGGCTTGTCAGTACAACGGCTTTTGTTTTTTCTGTATAGGCCTGTTCCAGTTCTTCTTTTGTCATCATGAACTGGTTTTCTTTCTTTGTATGGATGATTACGGGCACCCCCCCGGCAATGCGCACCATTTCAGAATAGCTCAGCCAGAAAGGCGCAGGAATGATGACCTCATCCCCTTCGTTCAAAATTGCCATGAATGTGTTCATCAGGGAATGTTTTGCACCATTGCTGATGACGATCTGGGCAGGTTCATAGTCCAGACCATTGTCTCTTTTCAGTTTGTCACAAACCGCCTGTCTCAGGACAGGTGTCCCTGCTGCAGGCGTATAGCGTGTCTGTCCGTTATTGATGGCATCGATACCGGCCTGACGGATATGTTCCGGTGTATCAAAGTCAGGTTCCCCCGCACCGAATGTAACGACAGGCAGGCCTTCAGCCTTCATTTCCGCCGCCTTGGAAGAAATCGCCATTGTTGTGGATGCCTTAATGCTCATTGCTCTTTTCGATAATTCCATGTTCTTTCACCTCATTAAAATATTTTTCTTTTGTTTATGATCATCCTCTTCTGTTCAGGAAAATCTTCACACCAAATACGCCCATGGCCAAAACACAAACTGCCATAAATTTGATATACATCACAGGTCTTACTTCATCGCTCAGATCAAGACCGATCTCATCCCCAAACTGAGCCGTCACTTCATAACCGATCACACCGTCACTGACGTCATAGGTCATTTCATCCAGTGCCAAAACACCGTTTGTGCCGGCATAAAATCTAAGTTCCTTGTATTTATCAAAAAACATGCTGCGTCCATAGGTTGCACAGGCTCTTTCCCCGTCTTCCGTCTGCATGACGAAAGTGATGCTGTTGCCGTATTCCTCAGATACCAGCTGTTCTCCGCCCCGGCCTACGACATTCTGTTCTGCTGCCTTTGCACGGAAAACACTTTCCAGTTCGTCATAAGTATAGGGATGTCTGCCAAAGCCATTAAATAGGAAAAACCCCGCCAAGGCCACAACGATCATCACAACAATACCCTTTATTACAATAAATTTTGCGCTTTTCTGCATAGTTTCTCCTCTTTTCTGTAAATACATCCGATATGATTCATATCTTTATTATTTTATACTGTTCTAATGAGAATTACAATATTTTCCCAAAGAAAAAAAGGTGCTTTCGCACCTTCTCTCAACTGATTTTTTTCGGTCTTTCTTCCTGCAAGCGGAAATATTCCGACAATGCGGCAATAAACTGCCCGTTGGTAGGTTTTTCCGAGGGCAGATAACCTGCCGTTTCAAAATAAACCTGAGGACCATTTTTCTTCCACGCGCTTTCGATGGCATGACGGATGGCCCGCTCTACCTTGCTGGCAGAGGTTTTATACATCTTGGCAATATCGGGATACAACCCCTTTGTGATTCCCACCAGCACTTCTTCATCCTCCACTGCCATGATGACTGCCTTACGGATAAAATGATATCCTTTAATGCTGGCAGAAATGCCCATGCGACTCAACAAAACGGAGATCTCTCCTTCCAGATTGCGGAAAGGATTTTCTTCCATGATAATTTCCTTTTTTTCCTCCTGTTTCATGCGCAC
The DNA here is from genome assembly GCA_937919015.1 of uncultured Clostridia bacterium. Lineage (GTDB taxonomy): Bacteria > Bacillota > Clostridia > Lachnospirales > Anaerotignaceae > Anaerotignum_A. The sequence continues at coordinate 2,531 of CALFPN010000161.1, read as the reverse complement.
CGTTTCATGCTCCAGCAGCTGATGGATCCTTTCCAGCAACAATTCTCCCTGAATGGGCTTTGCCATGTAATATTCCGCCCCTAAGGAGATGGCCTGTCGCACCAGTTTGTCACTGTCGATGGCGGAAATCATGATGCAGACCCCATGGATTCCTTCTTTTCTCAGATTTTCCAGCACCCAGAATCCATCCCGTTCACTTAACAGAATATCCATCAGAATCACATCCGGCTGTAATTCTTTCGCCATTTCCAGTAAGGCCGGGCCGCTATCTGTCATGCCCAGCACCTGCATTTCCCCTTTCCGCTCCAAACACCGCTTCAGCCGCTGCAGATAGAAGCCGTCTCTGTCTGCCAAAATCACTTTGCTTTTTCTGTTTTCCTTCATAAAAGGACACCCCATTTCTTATTTTTTTCGGCAGAAAAACCGGCTTCCCTTCCGCTTTCTCTGTCGAACTCCATTATAGACCTCGAAAAATGCTTTTTCTACCGATTCGGACAGACAGCTGCTTTTTGGGAACGAAATGCCGTTTTTTCTTCCCGAATGACAACTGCGCACATAAAAAAGACCTCTGCATCTGCAAAGGTCTTTCAGTTTATCTCAAAGATCAGGATTCGTTCTCGGTCATCTTTCCCGGGAAATAAATCGCGGCAATCTATTTCCTCCACAAAGTTCAGGGCATACATGGTCATCAGGTAAACCAGATAGGCATCATTGGGGTAATAAAAAAATAAACGCATCCTTCTGGGGTTTTCATAATAGGATTCCATGATGCGCCCCATATCTCCCTGCAAAACTTCCACAGAAAAAGGATTGAAAAAATAAAAGCAGTCTGCCTTCACCACAGGAAATTCCGCCGCATCCGCATGATAAAAAGACACCCCCTGCCCTTTTACAGCAGTCCTTTTATTTTCCTCCGCCTGCCGAAAGATATCGGCATCATATTCCAAGCCGATCGTTCTGCAGCCGATGACATGATGGAGAAAAAAGCCCACTCGCCCCTTGCCGCAACCATAATCAATGAGAAGATTTTCCTTCTTAATATATCCGCTTTCTGCCAGACGCTCCAAAACCGTATAGGGTGTCGGCTCATAGGGATAATGGTATTGATCGGCATGTTCATCCAATCTGCCGACGGTATGTATCCTCAGCTTTTTGTCCCACTGTTCTTTCCTTTTCTGCATACCTTAACCAACCATGCTTTCCGGTACAATAACGCCTTTCATCAACAGAAACACCATCACCATACAAAGTGCGAAAACACCCACCCAAGGAAAGATCATATGTTTCGTTTTTTTCATAAAAATGCCGTATACAAATGCAATACCGGAAAACATGGCAACGATCCAGCTAATCAGCAACAGAATCATATAAACGACTTCCGGCACGATCAAATAATTAGACATGAAAGTTCTCCTTCATTCAACGTAACACTTTCCGACGAAATCATTATATCACAGGAATTCCCCCAAAAAAAGAGCCCATCCAAAGATGGGCATAAAAAACAGATGAAAATTATTTCTTTTTCGAGAATCCTGCCAAGCCAAAAGCTGCGGGGCCACCATGGGTAGTGATCACGCCGCCGGCCTGAATCCATCTTGTACTTTTAAAGCCGGCTTCCTTCGCTGCATGTTCCACAACTGCGCGCATTTCATCAGAAAAGCCGATAACATACACCAGCCACAAACAGTCTCGGTCCAGATCATATTTTTCCGCATAATCCGCAACCATCTGGGCCGCCACCTTGTTCATCTTACCGCGATATTTCTTTGTCGCCATCAGCTGACCATCCAGAATTTCGATCACCGGATGCAGATTCAGGATACGCGCCCCCAGAAACGCCACATTGCTCACGCGGCCGCCGGCCCGCAGAAATTCCAGATTATCGGGCATGAAGCACATATTAGCACGGGAGATCAGATCCTCCGCTGCTGCCACCGCTTCTTCCATGGTCAGATCGGGGTTGTCTCTCAGCAGTTCTGCCATGGCAATGACCACATTGCACTGGCCGGCAGATACCTGCTTTGTATCGACAATAGTCACATACTCTCTGCCCTCCGCAGCAATCACGCCACTTTGCATGGAGCAGGTCGTAATGGCAGAATACGCCAGATACAGAATCTGTGCATCGGGATGCTCTGCATGGATCCTGTCAAAAACGATTTCAAAGTCCTCCGGTGTGCTGCCGCTGGTTTTGGGAAGTTTACCTGTTGTCTGATAATACTCCACTATTTTTTTAACAGGAAAAGCACCATCGTCCATCGTTTCTGTATCAAAGGAAACATGCATGGGAACGATCTCTACGCCATATTCTTTTGCCAGAGTTTCATTGACATCAGAGCCTGTTTCAGCTAACAGAATGATTTTTTTCATGATATACCTTCTCTCCCACTTGATTTCCAAGCATTTTCTGGGAATATATTACATGGTTTCAAAAACTATGTCAATGGTTTTCGTGCACTTCCATAAATTTCCTGTCAATCATAACCACCAGTAAACTGGTGGTATGCACTGCCCCTGGAAGGGGCCATTAC
>CALFPN010000160.1 GCA_937919015.1 uncultured Clostridia bacterium | reverse complement strand
TCTACAATAAGAGGTCTCTTTTTACTATTGTCCGATTTTACTGGTTCGGTTCAAAGGACAGGGGCTTTTTTACATCTGTTCCTGCAATGCGAAAACGTTGACTTTATGTGCTGCGGAAGGTAAAATAGGAATATCTATAACCATAAAAAGGAGCAGGAATATGAACCTGAAAAAGATATTAGCATTGGGGCTGGCAGGAGCAATTCTCTTAACGGGATGCGCCGAAAGAAGAGAAGCAGCCCAGCAAATGCTGGAAAATAAAAAAATGGAAAACCGACATGAAGCAACGTCTTTTGCAATGGATACGATCATGACCTTTGTGGTGCTCCATGAGGATGGGGAGGAACTGATCATTGATGCGGAGCAGGAAGTGCGCAGACTGGAAAATCTGCTTTCTGTTACCTTGGAAAGCAGTGATGTTTCCAAGCTGAATGCAGCTGCAGGCAAAGAAGCTGTTGACATTTCCGCTGATACACAAATACTGCTTCAAACAGGCAAAGCTTTAGGAGAAAAAGTCGGCGGTGCTTTTGATATTGCTATTTCTCCTATCGTAAAAGCATGGGGCTTTACAGAAGAAGAACATCACGTTCCCGCACAGGCGGAGCTGGATGCCTTGCTTCCCCTGACTGACCCTGCAGATATTATTTTGCAGGAAGGTTCTGCATATCTGCAGAAAGAAGGCATGGCGGTTGATCTGGGCGGTATCGCCAAGGGCTATGCTTCCGATAAAGTGGCTGAATTGCTGAGAGAAAAAGGTGTGGAAAAGGCGATCCTGACTTTAGGCGGTAATGTCTATGGTATCGGAACAAAACCCGATGGCGAAAAATGGGAAGTTGCGCTGGCAAATCCTCTGGATGCCAATGATTACTGTGGGCTGATCTCCATTGAGGATCAGGCGGTGGTCACATCCGGCGGCTATCAGCGTTATTTTGAAGAAAACGGCAAAAAATATCATCATATCATTGACCCTGCAACGGGATATCCGGCAGAAAGCGGATTGCTCTCTGTGACCATCATCAGCGAAAGCGGTATGGAAGCCGATGTACTTTCCACAGCCCTTTTTGTGATGGGGTTGGAAGATGCTTTGGAATATTGGCAGAAAAATGGCGGCTTTGAAGCAATTTTCATTACAGAGGCAGGAGAAGTGATTGCCACAGAAGGGGCAGATGCCTGCTTTGCCTTTGAAGGCAGAGATAATGATTTCACCTATCGTATGGTGGAAAAAGAATAAAAGGAGGAAAAGGTATGGGTAAATGTAAAGAATTTTTGGATAGTTTTACTTTTGAATGTGACTGGAAGGATCTGGGACTGATGGGTCTGTGTGTAGGCTCTCTGGGTTCTCTGGTGGGTATGCTGGTACCTGAAAAATATAAAAATGCCGCAGCTTTTGGTGCGGGTGCAGGCTTCTTCCTGTCTGCCATTGCCTTGACCGTGAAAAGCATTGAGACCGCAAGATATGGCGAATTTGATGAATATGAAGACTTCGAAGCATGGGAAGATTGGGATGACGAAGATGAGGAAGACGGCTTCGTGATGAAAATTACGGCAGAAGAAGCGGAATAAGAATAGTTTAGTCAAACGAAAGGGTTTTCAAGGAGCTTGCTCTTTTGAAAATCCTTTTTTGATATCAAAATGTCCTTTTGAAAGGAGAATGACTATGGGTATTTTAAAAGTTGGCGTAGGTGCTGCTCAGGGCGTATTGGCCGATGCATGGAGAGAGTATTTTTACTGTCCTTCCATGGAAGCGGATGTTCTGGTGCAGAAAGGGGAGCAGCGTCAGTCTAAACGTGGATTCAATACAAAGAAAAGTGAAAATATCATTTCTGACGGTTCTATCATTGCGGTCAATGAAGGGCAATGCATGATGATTGTACAGCAGGGGGAAGTCATTGAAATCTGCGCCGAAGCCGGGGAATTTGTATATGATAATAAAACAGAACCCAGTATTTTTGTGGGCAGCCTGAAGGAAAGTGTTGTGGGCACATTCAAACAGTTTGCCAAACGCGTGACCTTTGGCGGTGATACCGGCGGTGACCAGAGAGTTTATTTCTTCAATACAAAAGAAATTCTGGGGAATAAATATGGCACAGCAAATCCCGTTCCTTTCCGCGTGGTTGATACAAACATCGGGCTGGATATCGATATTTCCATCCGCTGCCATGGGGAATATGCCTATAAAATTGCAGACCCTGTTCTGTTCTATAAAAATATCTGCGGCAATGTAGAAAATACATATACCAGAGATAACATCGATTCTCAGCTGAAAAGTGAAATGCTGACAGCACTGCAGCCTGCCTTTGCGAAAATTTCTGCCATGGGCATCCGTTACAGTATGCTGCCCGGTCATACTATGGAGCTTTCCAAGGCATTGAATGAAGTGCTGGCGGAAAACTGGGGCGGCAGATACGGCATTGAGATCACATCTGTCGGCGTGAACAGCGTGAAGGCTTCCGACGAAGATGAAGCCATGATCAAAGATCTGCAGAGAAATGCGACACTGCGCAATCCAAATATGGCGGCAGCCCATCTGGTAAGTGCTCAGGCAGAAGCCATGAAAGCAGCGGCAGCCAACGAAAATGCTGGGCCGATGATGGCTTTTGCCGGTATGAATATGGCAGCACAGGCGGGTGGTGTGAATGCATCCCAGTTGTTCCAGATGGGCGCACAGCAGCCCGCACAGCCCGTACAGCAGACTGTACCTGCGACAGATGGCTGGAACTGTACTTGTGGTGCAACCGGCAATAAAGGGAATTTCTGTGTGGAATGCGGCAGCAAAAAGCCGGAAGCAAATTTCTGGACCTGTGCCTGCGGCAGCCGCAATAAAGGGAAATTCTGCCCCGAATGCGGTGCGAAAAAGCCTGTAGGCGTTCCCCAGTATAAATGTGATAAATGCGGGTGGGAACCTGCAGACCCCAAACAACCTCCAAAATTTTGCCCGGAATGTGGTGACCCTTTTGGAGAAGAAGATCAGATTTGAAAGAAGGGGTTTTGATGAAACAGCATAAAAAACTAATTTCGCTGCTGCTGGCAGTTTCAATGACGGCGTCTTTCTCTGTTCCTGCGCTGGCAGCCGATGAAGATATTACAGTGTTTTATACCAATGATATCCATACATATGTAGACAATCATTTGGATGATGAAAATGGTCTGACATATTCCAAAGTGGCAGCTTTGAGGGACAGTATCCCTGAAGCCATACTGGTAGATGCCGGTGACCATCTGCAGGGAACGGCTTATGGAGAAATGGATCAGGGGATGACAATGATCGAACTGATGAATGAAGCAGGATATGATCTGGCAACCTTTGGCAATCATGAATTTGATTATGGTATGAATGGAACGTTTGCCGCCATGGATGCAGCGGAATTCGAATATCTTTCCTGCAATTTCTGTCATGAGGAAAATGGTGCGACGGGAGAAACGGTTGCAAAAGGGTGGAAGATGTTAGAGGCAAAGGGCGAAAAAATTGCTTTTGTCGGTATTACCACACCGGAAACCATTTCTTCCACAACGCCGAAATATTTTATGGATGATGCAGGAAACTTTATCTATGGTTTTCATCGGGATGGGGAAGGCTCCGCCTTGTATGCTGTGGTGCAGAAAAATATTGATGAAGCAAAAGCGGCCGGTGCCGATCATATCATTGCGTTGGGACATCTTGGGGTAGACCCTTCCTCTGTTCCATGGACAAGCCGTGCAGTGATTGCCGCAACGGAAGGGCTGGACGCTTTTATTGACGGACATTCCCATACGACGATCCCCATGGAGGAGGTAAAAGATAAAAACGGAGAAACGGTCATCCTGACGCAAACCGGCTCTTATCTGAATACCATCGGCAAAATGACGATTTCTGCGGAAGGAATCAAAACAGAACTGCTGACGGGGGATGATCTGGCAGAACTGAAGCCCGATGCAAAGGTGAAGGCATTGGAAGATGCATGGATCGAAGAAATCGAAGGACAGCTGGGACAGGTCATCGGTTATGCGGAGGTTACTCTGGATAACTATGATGAAAATGGAAAAAGATTGGTTCGTATGCAGGAAACAAACAGCGGTGACTTTGTTGCCGATGCGCTGTATGATCTGTTTGACGAGATGGATATGGATGTAGATGTTGCAGTGATGAATGGCGGCGGCATCCGAAACAATGCCCTTACAGGGGAATTGTCTTATCATAGCTGCAAGGAGATACATCCCTTTGGCAACGTCGCCTGTCTTCTGTCTGTGACAGGGCAGCAATTGCTGGATGCGCTGGAATGGGCAAGTAAAGATCTGGTGGCGGATGGCTCCGCAGAAAGCGGCAGCTTCCTTCATATTGCTGGGGCAAAATATACGCTGGATCTTTCGGAACCTTCTACGGTACAGCAGGATGCCAATGGCATCTGGACAGGTGCGCCTACTAATGGATATCGCGTGAAGGAACTGCAGATTTTCAACAAAGAAACAGGAAACTATGAACCTGTGGATCTGGATGCACACTATCATCTGGCAGGATATAATTATACGTTGCGTGATCTGGGCGGCGGCTTTGCCATGCTGAAAGATGCCGTAAATGTACTGGATTATGTGGCAGAAGATTATATGGTTCTGGCAAATTATATCCAATCCTTCCCGATCAATCAGAAAACAGGATTGCCGACGATCACTGCAGCTGACGGATATGGCGATGTAAATGGTCAAGGCCGTATCACGATCCAAACAGAGGCATCTGCGGCAGAAAAAACAGATGCCTCTGCAGCATCTGTTGTGGAAAGATTTTATGAAGCGGTAAAAGGGGATTCCCTTTGGAAGATTTCCCGCAGTTTCTATGGTACAGGAACCAGATGGCGGGTGCTCTATGATGCAAACAGAGGTCAGCTGCCGTCTCCTGATCTGCTGCAGATCGGGCAGAGGCTTTTGATCCCGTAAAGAAGAAAAAGTTGTTAATGAGACTAAAAAAACGAAAGAACCCTTTCGAATGGA
>CALFPN010000159.1 GCA_937919015.1 uncultured Clostridia bacterium | reverse complement strand
CAAGGCTTATGCGGAAAATGCCGATCTGGTCATTATGATGCTGGATGGTTCCCGTCCGCTGGAGGCAGAGGATAAGGAGATTTTGTCTTTCATTAAAGAGAAAAAGACCATTATTCTCTTGAATAAGGTGGATTTGGAACAGAGATTGTCTCTGGAAGAGCTGGAGGAATATGTCCCCGCGAAACAGATTCTGTTCATTTCCGTGAAGAAGAATAAAGGCTTTGATGCCCTGATCGATGCTTTGAAAAATATGTTTTTGGATGGTCATGCGGCATCTGCCGACGATGCCCTTCTGGGCAATACCAGACACAAAGATGCTCTCTACCGAGCAAAAGAAGCTATGGCCCATTGCATGGAGACCATCACCATGCGTATGCCGGAGGACTTTATTTCTCTGGATTTGCAGGATGCCAACAGAGCCTTGGGCGAGATTACCGGGGATACCAGCGATGATGAAATCATCGACAGAATTTTTACAAAGTTCTGTTTGGGGAAATAAGACCTTGGGGGTTTTACCCCAAAAAAGAAGGTGAATATCATTTGGAGAATGAACTTGGAGTAAAGCCGATTAAAAAATTATTATGGAAACTGGCGGTGCCTGCCATTACGGCTCAGGTCGTGAATGTATTATATAACGTGGTCGATCGAATGTATATCGGCCATATTCCCCATACAGGCCAGTTATCCCTGACGGGTTTAGGGGTCTGTATGCCCCTGATTATGCTGATTTCCGCCTTTGCTGCTTTGGCGGGCATGGGCGGTGCGCCCCGTGCGTCCATTATGCTGGGCAAAGGGGAGAAGGAGGAAGCGGAGCGTATTTTGGGGAACTGTGCGTCTTTGCTGTTTCTGGTGGCGGTCACGCTGATGGTGCTGCTGTTTTTCTTTGCAGAACCTTTTCTGATGACTTTTGGTGCCAGCGAAAACACCATCGGCTATGCCATGGATTATATGGATATTTATCTGTTCGGCACGATTTTTGTGCAGATGAGCCTTGGTCTGAATGCCTTTATCACGGCCCAGGGCTTTGCAAAAATCAGTATGAAGACCACCCTCATCGGCGCGGTTTCCAATATCATCCTTGATCCTGTTTTTATTTTTCTGCTGGGCATGGGGGTAAAGGGTGCAGCATTGGCGACCATTTTCTCTCAGGCATTATCGGCGGCATGGGTGCTGCGTTTTCTGACGGGAAAGCAGACCATTCTGAAGTTACAGAAAAAATATCTTCCTCTGCGGGCAAAGACGATTTTACCCTGTGTGATGCTGGGATTAAGCCCCTTTGTGATGCAGTCCACGGAAAGTATTTTGAATATCTGTTTCAACTCCTCTCTGCTGAAATATGGCGGGGATACGGCAGTCGGGGCCATGACCATTCTCGGCAGTATGATGCAGTTTTCCATGCTGCCTTTGTCCGGCTTATGTCAGGGGGCCCAGCCCATTACAGGCTATAATTTTGGTGCAAAAAAAGCGGATAGAGTGCGGGAATCCTTCTGTATCCTGCTGAAAGGCTGTGTGGCATATTCTGCGGCATTGTGGCTCATCGTTATGCTTTTCCCCAGACAGGTGGCCATGCTCTTTGCGGGGGATGGGGCTTTTCTGGATTATACGGCATGGGCATTGCGGATCTATATGGCGGTCAGTGTGCTGATGGGCGTACAGCTGGCCTGCCAGCAGACCTTTATTGCCATTGGCAATGCGAAAACCTCTCTGTTTCTGGCCATCTATAGAAAAATTATCCTGCTGATCCCGCTTATTTATATTTTGCCGTATTTTTTCGAGAAAAAGGATATGGCAGTATTCTTGGCGGAGCCTGTGGCGGATTTTATTGCTGTGACCACGACGGCGGTTTTGTTTGCATGGCAGTTTAAAAAGGCATTAAAAGACCTTGGTGGCGTTGCCCCCAATACCCCCACAAGCCTTTAAAAAGGCTTGACCCAAACTTTAAGAGAACCAACAATTTTTAATTGTTGGTTCAAATCGGGTCAAGCATTGCGGCAACGCCGCTGGCCTAGGGGTAGAACCCCAATGGGGGGGGAATCCCCCTCTCGGGGTGTTGGGGCAGATCCCCAAGGTCTTGTTTTTTCAAGGTTTTTCGTGTAAAATGAAGTGTTAGTATAAATGAAATCAACGATCCTTAACAGAAATGAGGAATGAAATATGTATTATGCAGAAACCATTGACGTTGCCATCATTGGCGGCGGTCATGCCGGCTGTGAAGCGGCCCTTGCGGCGGCTCGCCTTGGCATGAATACGGTGATGTTTGCCATTTCTTTGGACAGTATTGCCATGATGCCCTGCAACCCTTCCATCGGGGGCAGTTCCAAGGGGCATTTGGTAAGAGAAATCGACGCACTGGGCGGCGAAATGGGCAAGGTCATCGACCAGACTTATATCCAGACAAAAATGCTGAACACAGGCAAAGGCCCTGCGGTGTATTCCCTGCGGGCGCAGGCCGATAAGATCGCTTATCAGATGGAAATGAAGCATCGTCTGGAAAATACACCGAATTTAAAAATCAAACAGGCAGAAATTGTTGATATTTTGATGGAGGACGGCAAGGTCAGCGGCGTTGTAACGGCGGCCGGTGCGGTGTTCCGGTGTAAGGCTGTTGTCCTGTGTATGGGTACATACATGAAAGCCCGTTGCCTGACAGGGGAACATATTACAGAAAGCGGCCCCAACAACCTGATGCCTGCCACAAAACTGAGCGGCAGACTGGCGGAAATGGGCATCGATCTGTTCCGTTTCAAAACAGGCACCCCTGCCAGAATGAATAAGAATTCTTTGGATTTGGATAAAATGCAGCCCCAGTATGGGGATGAGGATATTGTGCCTTTCTCCTTTGAGAATCAGCCGGAGGATATCGAAAAAAAACAGGCATTGTGCTATTTGACATATACCAACGAAAAAACACACCAGATCATCAGAGACAATCTCCATCGTTCTCCCATGTTCGGCGGTGTCATTGAAGGGACGGGCCCCCGTTACTGCCCTTCCATCGAGGATAAGATCGTCCGTTTTGCAGATAAGGAAAGACATCAGATCTTCGTGGAACCAGAAGGGGAAAATACGGAAGAAATGTATATTCAGGGGATGAGCTCCTCTCTGCCTGAAGATGTGCAGATCGCCATGTATCGTACCATCCCCGGTCTGGAAAATTGCGAAATTACTCGTTTTGCTTATGCCATCGAATATGATTGTATCGATGCCACCCAGCTGAAATTGTCTCTGGAATTCAAGGATTTCCCCGGGCTGTTCTCCGCGGGCCAGTTCAACGGTTCCAGCGGCTATGAAGAAGCGGCGGCACAGGGGCTCATCGGCGGCATCAATGCGGTGCATTATATCAAAGGGAAAGAACCCGTTGTGCTGCAGCGTTCCGATGGGTATATCGGCGTTCTCATTGATGATATCGTAAACAAAGGCACCAGAGAGCCTTACAGAATGATGACCAGCCGTGCGGAATTCCGTCTGCTGCTGCGTCAGGATAATGCGGACCAGAGACTGACACCCATTGGTCATGAAATCGGCCTGATTTCCGATGAAAGATATGAAGCCCTGAGAGAAAAGGAAAGACGCATCTCTGAAGAAATCGAGCGTGTCCATACGGTAACCATGGGCCCCAGCGAAGGGGTTCTGGCGGTACTGGAAAGACATAACACAGCACCCATCAAGAATGGTGCCCGTCTGTCCGATCTCATCAAACGTCCCCAGCTGACCTATGACGCGCTGGCGGAAATCGACCCAGAAAGACCGGAACTGCCCGCGGATGTACGGGAACAGGTGAATATCCAGATCAAATATGCAGGCTATATCGCCCAGCAGCTGCATCAGGTGGAACAGTTCAAAAAACTGGAAGGGAGACTCCTGCCTATGGATCTGGATTATGAAACCATTCAGGGCCTTCGTCTGGAAGCCAGACAGAAACTGAATCTGGTGCGCCCTCAGAACTTAGGTCAGGCAAGCCGTATCACGGGTGTATCCCCTGCGGATATTTCCGTACTGCTGATCTTCATGGAGCAGTTGAAAAGAAACAGATAATTTAAGGATGTGATGCTATGACAGGATTTTTTCTGCCATGGAATGAGAATAGACGAGTGAAAAAAGGCGAGAAGAAACTGCATCTGCCCAAGGGGACATTTTCTCTGGAGGATGCGGCCTTCGATAACCGCAAGCCTGCATACGTTTCCCTGCCCAATCCCAGAGGGACGTTACGTTCCTTTCTGCAGGCAGTGGAGAAGGGGCAAAAAGACGAAGCCATGGGCTATTTTTCTGCAAAGATAGCGGAAGTGGTGGACTATGAAGAATTGGAGGGCTATCTGAAAGACCTGAAGGAGTATTATTGCTTCGCGGAAGACGAAGGCAAGGGCATCCGCAGGGTTTCTGTAGCCAAGAAAAATAAGAAGGATGAGGAAATTTTCTCCTTCCGCATGGTGGCGGAGCCGGATTCTTTCGGCAAATGGAAAATTTTTTCCATCGAACGAGAAGGGAAGGAATAAGAATGGAAAACAAAGCGTTACTGAAAGACTGCTGTGACCAGATGGGCGTTCAGTTGGACGAAAATCAGCTGGAACAGTTCATGACCTATCTTTCCCTCCTGCTGGAATGGAATGAAAAAATGAACCTGACAGCCATCACGGAACATCGTGATGTGGTGCTGAAGCATTTTGCCGACTGCCTGAGCCTGATCCCTCATGCGGCATGGAAGGAAGGCATGCAGGTGATCGACGTGGGCACAGGGGCAGGTTTTCCCGGTATTCCTGTGAAAATCGCCAAGCCCGAAGTGGAAATGACACTTTTGGATTCCCTGCAGAAACGAATCGGCTTCCTGCAGGAAGTGGGCACACAGCTGAAATTGGACGGTGTGGAATATGTCCACAGCAGAGCGGAGGACGGCGGCCAGAACCCCGATTACAGGGAACAGTTTGACCTGTGCGTTTCCCGTGCGGTGGCAAATCTGGCGGTGCTTTCTGAATATTGTCTGCCTTTCATCAAGGTGGGCGGTATGCTGGCGGCATTGAAAGGCCCCGATGCGGAGGCTGAAGTGGAACAGGCGGCCGGTGCCCTGAAGAAACTGGGCGGCAGACTGGTGGAAATCAAAGATGTGACCATCCCTTATACAGACCTATCCCATAAGCTGGTGTTTATTGAGAAAGTGGCACCTACACCCAAGAAATTCCCCAGAAACGCAGGAAAAATTAAAAAAGAACCACTGAAGTAAGCGAGAAAGGCAGTCGAAAGACTGTCTTTTTTATTTCCATCCCCTTCCCTCGGTAAATCTCTGCAGAAAAAGAGAAACCTCTGCAATGTTCCTAAATTTCTGCAGAGAATTACCTGCGCGGGGACTGGTTCTCGTTCCATTCTGTTTTTTTCTGTCGAAGGCTTTCCTAATTTGTGGAAGGCTTTTTTTCGGGAGGGAATTTTGCCGTGATAAAATGAAGAAAAATAAGAATTATCCATTTCCCCGCACAAAAAATGAAATTTTTTGTGCCAACAGGGTCCAGGGGGTTACCCCCTGGTGGGGTGTTGGGGTGAAACCCCAAGGTCTTAAGGAGGTATGTTATAAATGGAAGTTTTGAAGTTTTCGGAAATGCGGCTAAAAAAGGATAAGGTGGTCTTTCAGCTTCCCATCGATAAAATCCGGTCAAACCCCTATCAGCCGCGGAAATATTTCAACCGTGCCGCATTGGACGAACTGGCGGACAGCATTCGCACCTACGGCGTGCTGCAGCCCATCACCGTACGGAAAATGAACGGCGGCTATTATGAGCTGGTGGCCGGGGAACGGAGATTGCGGGCGTCGGAGTTGGCGGGACTTACCACTATCCCCGCGATTTTAATGCAGGTCAGTGACAGCGACAGTGCCATTCTGGCATTCATCGAAAATATCCAACGGCAGAACCTGAGCTTTCTGGAGGAAGCAGAAGGCTATCGCAATATGATGGAGGATTACGGACTGACTCAAGAGGAACTGGCAGAAAAACTTTCCAAAAGCCAGTCCTCCATCGCCAATAAACTACGGATTCTGAAACTGGAGGACAGCGTGAAAAAGCTCCTTCTGGAGCATAACTTCACCGAACGCCACGCAAGAGCATTGCTTCGTCTGCCCGATGAGGAAAGTCGGCTCATCGTCCTTTCCCAGATGATTGCCGAAGAATTGAACGTGAAAAAGACTGAGGAACTGGTGGAGGCCACGCTGGAATTCATGCGCCCCCGCCCCGCGGAAAAAGGAGAACAAAAGGAAAAACGCTATGTCCGCACCAAGGATTTTCGCATTTTCACCAATACCATCAAGCAGAGCGTGGAGGTCATCCGCCGCAGCGGCGTAGATGTGGACTATGAAGATAAAGAGGAGGCAGACTGCTGCGAAATCGTCATCCGCATCCGCAGAAATGCGGAAAGTGCTTGATTTTTCAGGATTCTCCCGTTAAAATGTTACGATAAAGAAAGTAACGGGGAGGAATCGCCATGAAAGAAAAAGCCGTGCTCGTCAGGGCCAATTATGGTCATGTGGAATTAAGACTGAAAGAAATTATGGATGCAAGAGGCATCAGCCGCAACCAGCTGGCAAAACGCATCGATGCCCGCTTTGAGGTGGTGGGCAAATGGTATAAGGGCGAAGTGGAAAAAATGGATCTGGATATCCTTGCCCGCATCTGCTATGCCTTGGACTGTACCACGGAAGACCTCATCAAATATGTTCCGGCAGAGGAAGAATGAAGCACTCGCAGGAGTGCTTTTTTTCTGCAAAAACTTACAGTTTTCTTAAGAAACACCAGATCCGTTGAAAAGGATGGATGGCTATGCTATGCTGAAATCATACAGGAAAAGTTTGATTTTTGAACGGAGGTGGGCTTATGAAAGTTGCAGAGGATTTCAGAAAAGAAGCCAGAGAAGCACTGCGGGACAAATGGTTTGTTGCAGTGCTGGTGGGTCTGGCGGCATCTTTATTAGGGGTGACAGGCCATGATATTCTGACTTTACAGTTTGAAAACACACAGAGAAATGCGGAGGTTCATGTGAATCTGGGGAATGCCACCATCTACAGCATGGGCAGAAGTTCCAGTGGCACGATGGATGCAGGTGCATTTTTCATGGAGGTATTGCCTTATGTGATTCTGGTGGTTTTGGTCGTCGTTATTTTCCAGTGGATCCTTGGCAGTATTGTTGCCGTTGGCTATGCAAAGTTCAATCTGGATCTGGTGGATGGGGAAGAAGCCAAGGCGGGCACATTGTTTGACTATCTGCCCCAGTGGAAGACCATGGTGGTGGCAGGCTTGCTGCAGACCTTGTATATTTTTTTGTGGATGCTGCTGTTCATTATTCCGGGCATTGTGGCGGCCTATCGCTATGCCATGACCAGCTTCATTCTGGCAGAAAACCCTGAACTGACAGCCGGTGAAGCCATCAACCGTTCCAAGGAGCTGATGGACGGGAACAAATGGCGGCTGTTCTGTCTGAATTTCAGTTTTATCGGTTGGATCATTTTGTGTGGGTTTACGCTGGGGATTGGCTATCTGTGGCTGACACCCTATGAACAGGCGGCCAATGCGGCCTTTTATCGGGATATCACCAGACCGCTGGCGGGAGAAGAACATGCAGTGTATTTACAGGAAACCATCTTAGGTGAATAAGGGGTGAAAAATATGACGAGAAGAAAAGATATTTTCTGGGGGCTGTATGCGGCACTGGTTCCATATATTTTTATTCATGGAACAGCATATATCACATGGATGCTGAATGAATATCGTTCCAGAACCTATGATGCGGCAGGTCCAATGATGGGCCTTTTTGCTATGGCGATCCTTATGGGTATCGTTTTGGCATTTCTGGGGATGCATTATTTATCCAAACCCATGGAGACGAGCAGGATTCCGTTGATTGGATTGATTATCGGGATTATTTATCTGGTTTTGGCTTGTTTATATTGGCCGTTCTTATTTTTGGGCGGCATCAATGTGGAAATACTGTATAAACTTTTACCTGCCAGAGGCGGAGAAACACAAATTCATATTTTTCTGGGTTTTTATGTTTTCCTGCTGATTTTTTATCTGAAAACCCATACCTTTGTGTCAAAAGAAGAATTGATGAAAGAAATAGAAGAAAATACAGAAAAATAAAAGCACCCTTTCGGGTGCTTTTTTCGTTAAATGGGTCTTTCAAAGGTCTTTGCCAGTTTCATGAAGGTAGCTGTTGCGGTACCCACCAGCACATCCTTGCCGTTTCTGTGAACGGTGGCTTCCGCTGTCAGGCTGATGAGGGTGCGCCCCAGATTAGTCACCTTTACATGATACTGCACCATATCCCCCAGAAGGACAGGCTTCAGGAAGGTGGTGGTCAGGTTGACGGTAGTCACCATATGCTGTTTGGCGAAATAATGGCAGGTCAGGCCAAAGGAAACGTCAAAGCAGGTCATGATGATGCCGCCGTGGAGGCTGCCGCCGGGGTTCAGCTCCCATTCCAGAGCCTCAAAACCGATGGTGGCTTCTCTGTTTGCAAAATCGCAGGAAACGAAGTGGGGTTCCAGATGCACCAGTACCCCGTTGTTGGAAATGGGATTATCGGGGTGCCCCAGCTGGGAAAGCCATTGCTCCATATTTTCCTGAGAATTGATATCGTCTGTTAATGTGATCAGTTCCACGCGTTCCACCTCCTTACCCGCTGACAGCCATGAAGGTGGCTGTGGCGATACATGCCAGCACATCATCCCGTTCCAGCCGTACTTCTGCCTTTACGGTCTGCAGGGTGCGGCCGATGGAATCCAGCTGGCATTTGATGTGGAAGGTGTCCCCCAGAACGATGGGTTTCAGGAAGGAAACGTTCATGGTAACGGTCACCACGGTAGGGGCACTCAGGTGGGTAAAGTAATGGCAGAGCATACCCATGGTGGTATCCAGTGCGGTGGAGATCATGCCGCCGTGGATGACGTCTTCGGGATTCAGCTCCCACGCCTGTACATCATAGGCCACATCCAGCATGCCTTTTTCAAAATCGCAGGCAACAAAGCGGGGGTCCATACGGGGGATTACGCCGTGGTGTTTCAATTGGGAATCGGGCAGCATGGCAGTGTGGAAAAATGCTTCCATGTGCGCCTGAGAAAGCCCGGGGATTTCTGTCCAGTGCATAGTTGGTCTCCTTTAACTTTTTCTTCTGTTATTTCAAAAATTCTTTTACATTTTCCAGGAAAGCCTTGCTGTTTTCCATGTGGGGCAGGGCACCTGTGTTTTCAAAAACGGCAAAGGCACCGAAGTCTTTCATTTTTTCTGCTGTATCAAAATTTTCCGCAGGGTTTGTCTTGTTTTCTTCGCCCCAAATCATCAGGAAGGAGACGGAAAGTTTTTCAAAGGCAGGTTTTGTGTCTGCTGCGTAAAATCTGGTGGCAATGCCGGCGTAAGTGGTTTGGGCATGGTAGCCGTAACGGGCTGCGTCTGCGTAACGCTGCACCAGTTCTGCAGAAATGAGCTCTTTTGCATAAAAAGCATCTTCCAGCTGCTGTCTAATGGCTTTTTTCGATGTGCCCAGCAGGAATTTCTGGGTACCCGCCACGGGGTTTAAGAGCAGAGAAAGGGATTTTGTGTCTTCCTCTGTGGCAAAGCCTTTACCAATGCCTTCGGGGGAAACCAGAACCATGCGTTTTACCTGTTCCGGATGCAGCATGGAAAGCACCAGCGCAAAATCCGCCCCTGCATTGGCACCGCAGACACAAACGGGGCGTTTGATGACGTTTTCGATGAATTCATGTAAAAACTGGGCATACTGATAAGCTGTCCAAGGCTCTGCTGGGCAGAAGGAATTGCCGAAGCCGGGCAGATCCATGGCGTAAACGTGGTAGTTTTCGGAAAGACCATCAATGACAGCATCCCATTCCCGACAGGAGGCACCGACCATGACGCTGTGGATAAGGAGGAGCGGCCTGCCTTTGCCCACAGAACGATAGGCGACCTCGCCGGCTTCCGTTTCCCATGTTTCCATAAAATAGGTCTCATCCTTTTTCTTGCGGGCCTGTTTCAGCACAAACTTTTGATAGCCCACCAGACCGGCCAGAGCCCCGCCGATGGCACCAAAAAAACCGAGAAAATATTTTGCAATATTTTTTTTCATATACAAACCTCCTTCAGAGGAATTTTTATACTATGTAAATGGAAAAGGATACCTGTAAATCCCGTTCTGCAGCACCCTTTCCCTGCTATTGCTTATTTTATATTATGAACGCAAAAATAGAATTTGAAAAGGATTTTTTTCATAAGATAATATGAAGATTTTCTTAAGGAGGGAGGGGAATGGATGGCTTTCTGACGCTGGCGGGACAGCTGTTTCTGATCCTTTGTATCCAGTCGGTGCTGGAAGCTATGGTGACCCGCTGGCAGAATAATTTTATGCTGAAACCCATTGAACTGGGATGCTATCTGGCAAGTCTGGTGGCGGTGCTGCGATTTATGGAAACGTATCTTTTCGACATTTTACGATCGATTTCAAAATTTTTTTAAAAAAATGAAAAAAATGCTTGACGAAGGTGAAGATTGATGGTAATATAGGCAAGTACTCAGTTACGAGTTACGCCGATGTGGCTCAATTGGCAGAGCAGCTGACTTGTAATCAGCAGGTTATCGGTTCGAGTCCGATCATCGGCTTTTTATTTATGTAAACGAGAAATCGTTTCACTATGTGGGTGGATTCCCGAGCGGCCAAAGGGGGCAGACTGTAAATCTGTTGCGATAGCTTCGAAGGTTCGAATCCTTCTCCGCCCAGTGAAAAATGAGGACAAGCAAATGCTTGTCCTTTTTTATTATAGAAAAACAAATGATAATTCTATTATCAATAAAAAATCATTATCCATAAATTTGAAAAAAGTATAGCATTTTAATATGATTTGTGTTATTTTATAGAAAAGAAAGAGAAATACTATGAAAGGGTGAGAGATATGAAGAAAAAATGGATCGCATTGGGAACAACACTGATCATGACAGCGACGATGGCAATGCCTGTTATGGCGGCTATCGATTATGAAACAGCAAGGCTTCGCCCGGATTTTACCATCGTTATTGATGGAAAAGAAAAGAATTTCAAACGGGCGGACGGCTCCGCAGCCTTTGCGCTGGTGTATGAAGAATCCACCTATCTGCCGCTGAGAGCGATTGGGGAAGCGATTGGAAAAAATGTGAATTGGGATGAAGATACCAAGACAATTACGCTGGAAGGCGAAAGAGAAACAAAGAGTTCTTCCAATAAAGCTGTAGAAGGCAAGGCGAAAAATATTTCTGTTCAGGTGAGAAAAGACTTTACCATCGTGATCGATGGCAAGGAAGAAACATTCAAGACATCCGCAGGCAAGAGAATCTATCCTCTGCTGTATGATGGCTCCACCTATCTGCCTTTGAGAGCGATCGGTCAGATCATGGATAAGACGGTGGAATGGGACAATGACACAAAAACTGTGACACTGACCAGCGATGGTTTTACTGTAACAGATGCGGACACTTTTGGTGATAAAAAAGACAGGGATACTGTAACAGATGCAGATACTTTCAAAGATAAAGTAAAAGATAAGGACAAAAATAAAGTAAAAGACATTGGTCTGGAAAAAGCAAAGGAAATTGCGCTGAAACATGCGGGCCTGAAGAAAAGCGAAGTAACAAAACTGAAGGCGGAAAGAGACCGTGATGATGGTATTGTGAAATATGAAGTGGAATTTGAAAAAGGCCGTATGGAATATGATTACGAAATCAACGCAGAAACAGGCAAGATTCTGAAAGCAGAAAAAGACTATGATGATTAAGAAATAAGATAGCAGAATCCAAATAAAATCTCCTCTAAGGAAAAGGCTCCCCGAAAGGGAGTTTTTTCTTTTGACATTGACATACCTAGAATTTCTAGGTATAATAGCAATACATAGAAGTTCTAGGTATGCGGCGGAGGTGAAGATATGGCATCTGCATTATGGGGAAAATATGTCAGCGAAGTTTTGAAGGAAGTAAAATTCAAATATGACCATAACGGCATCCGTCAGGAGCTGATCGAGCATATGGAGGAGCTGTATGAAGATCTGCAGGCGGAGGGCATGGATGCCCCTGTGGCGGAGGTCATGACGGTGGAATACATGGGGGATGCGCAGGAGGTCGGCAAGGCTCTGCATGCGGAACATAGTCCGCTTTTGGGTTGGCTGTGGATGATCGGCAGAGAGTTGGCAGCAGCGTTCCTTATTTTGACAGTGGTGTCACTGTTGCCCACAGCAGTAGAATTGTTCCATAGTATGAACAGCCAATATGTTGAAAAGACAGACAGTGCCTTGGTCTATACGGTTCCTCTGGAGGAAGAGTGGAACATCCAGGGTGAACGGATACGTTTGCAGGAGGCTCGCTATTATGAAGACGGGACTTTGGAACTGCGGGGAGATTCTCTGGATTGGGACAGAGAAAACTATAGGGTCAGTGGGCTATGTAACCACATGGTTTTTACTGACGAGGAAGGCAATTCTTATTTGGGCTATGGGCCGGCGGAAGGTAGTGTTTCTCTAGGAGCAGGGATCTTTTTTCGTATCCAGCTATTATTTGAAAATGTACCGGAAGATCTGGAGAAAATAGAATTTCGTTACGACTGGTATGGAGATGGTAAAGAGACCATCTCTCTGACAGAAGGACGGGAGGTGGCAGAATGAGATGGAAAAAGGAAAAGCTTATGCTGAACAGCAGACAGAAAAAACGTCAGCTTTTTCTCAGTCTTTGCATTATTTGCCTTTGTTTGCCTCTACTCTATCTGCAGATTCAGCGCAGCGGGAAATATTTCAGCTGGGAAAAGGCAGTGGCAGAAGCGTTGGAAGCAAGAGGATATGGTATGCCGGAGGAATTTCTGCTGGAAAAGGATGGTACTGTGGAAGTGGGCTATGGCGGCTTTTTTCACTATACCAAGGAACAGCCGGAAAAATGGGTTGTTTTCAAACGGACAAAAAGTCCTACGGATGCATGGCTGTTTACAGTGCAGGCGATCCAATATGGTTCCCTGTGGGGAGCGCACTATGTAGGGGTAGATTATTATAATACGGAGCTGAAGGCTTATTATAACGAAAATATGGGAATGATGCTGGGAGCTTGTCAGAATCCGGATATTACGGAGGTGACCCTTCGCTGGGGCCGCTGGGAGGAAGGAGAAACTGACGGGGCAGAACTTTATGTGATGGGAGAGGCCGTCCTGCCGGTGGATGAAAAAGGCTTCTTTTATCAGGAGGTGGATGAGAGCAAGGCAATTGTGGATATCATTCCCTACGAGGACGGCAGCTGGGAAGAACGACAACAGCTCATCCAGACGGTTTATCTGGAAGGCAGAGATAAAGACGGAAATGTTCTGTACCGTGACGGTATGGACGAAATGGAAAGACGATTTGTAAATAACGAAGAAGTGAAGTAAGGAGGGAATGGTATGGATAAAAACCTGATCGGCGGCAGTACGATCCTGATGCTGCTGGCATTATTGGAAGAAAAGGATTGTTATGGATATGAAATCATTAAGGAACTGAAAGAACGCAGCCAGAATGTGTTCCAGTTCAAGG
>CALFPN010000158.1 GCA_937919015.1 uncultured Clostridia bacterium | reverse complement strand
TATTTCTCGCCTCTTTTGCAGAACCGCCCGCGGAATCTCCCTCTACGATGTAAATCTCACAATTTTCCGGATTCTTATCGGAGCAGTCAGCAAGCTTGCCCGGAAGTGCCATGCCATCCAGAGCAGATTTTCTTCTTGTCATCTCTCTTGCTTTTCTTGCTGCGTCCCTTGCACGCTTTGCCAGAATAGATTTCTCACAAATCACCTTGGCTACCGCCGGATTCTGCTCCAGGAAATAGGTCAGCTGCTCGCTGACGATCATATCAACCGCGGTTCTGGCTTCGCTGTTTCCAAGCTTCTGTTTTGTCTGGCCCTCAAACTGCGGCTCACCAATCTTTACACTGATAATGGAGGTAATTCCCTCACGGATATCCTCGCCGCTTAAGGCCGGCTCGCTCTCCTTCAACAGCTTATTCTTCTTGGCATAATCGTTAAAGGTCTTGGTCAGGGCACTCTTAAAGCCCACCAGGTGAGTACCGCCCTCCGGTGTATTAATATTATTTACAAAGCTGTAAACATTTTCCGTATAGGAATCGTTATGCTGCATGGCAACTTCAACGTAAACGCCTTCTCTGGTTCCCTCGCAGTAAATTACAGGATCATACAGCTTCTGGCTGCTGCGGTTTAAGTAAGTAACAAATTCCTTAATGCCTCCCTCATAATGGAAGGTCTTTTCATGCTTCACTTCCCGGACATCGCGAAGAGTAATCTTAAGACCTCTGGTTAAAAATGCCGTTTCACGGAGACGGATTTTTAAAGTCTCATAATCATAAATGGTATCCTCAAAGATCTTTTTATCCGGAAGGAAATGAACACGGGTGCCGTGTTTTTCCGGACTGCATTCCCCCTCCACCCGCAGCGGATACATGGTTTTTCCTCTCTCATAGCGCTGCTTGTAGATTTTTCCCTCTTTGTAAATCTCAACCTCCAGCCACTCAGACAGTGCATTTACTACAGATGCACCTACACCGTGAAGACCGCCGGATACCTTATATCCGCCGCCGCCGAATTTACCGCCGGCATGGAGGATGGTAAATACCATCTGCAGGGCAGACATGCCCTTCTGTTCATTGATATCGACGGGGATGCCGCGACCGTTATCCATAACGGAAATGGAATTGTCGGGATGAATTTTCACCGTGATTTCATTACAAAAGCCGGCCAAAGCTTCATCCACGGAGTTATCTACGATTTCATAAACCAAATGATGCAGACCCTTGGAGCTGGTGGAGCCAATATACATACCGGGACGCTTCCGAACTGCTTCCAGCCCTTCCAAGACCTGAATTTGATTTGCATTATATTCGGATGACATCAAATCCCTCTCTTTCTTTCGGTTTTTCATGGATTTTCTGTCTTTTACAACAAAAAAGAAGGCCACATTCAGAGGCGTCCTTTCCGGACAGCCTCGCAGTGTGTCTTAAGAAAAAATCTTACAAAAAATGAATTCTTAAGACACACTGCATTGGTCTTTCCCAAGTGCAAAAAACGATACAATAAAATTTGCCTTTATTATAGCATTTTTTCGTTGATTTTTCAACGTTTTGCGCCTATCTTTATCCACAATTTTTTCAGAATTCTTTCCTTATTATTTAAGAAATTTACCAAAACAAAAGAAAAAGACACCACAACATGTAGTGTCTGATCAAGGCATATTTTTCTGCGGGGTAATGACCCCGTTTTCCACATAAAACAAATTATCCTTACTGATATATTTTTTCACGGAATCCTCGATGCCCGTGCAGGTCACAAAAGCCTGCAGACCTTCGATGGACTGCAAGAGGTATCTCTGTCTGCTTTCATCCAGCTCTGAAAACACATCATCCAGAAGAAGAACAGGATCTTCCCCCGTTTCCTCGCGGATCAGGTCGATCTCCGCCAGCCTTGCTGCCAGAGCCGTCGTTCTCTGCTGTCCCTGAGAGCCATAAACCTTCACTTCCCTGCCATCAATGGAAAAAAGAATATCATCCTTGTGAGGGCCGCTCTGGGTAGAACCGAAAGTAATATCACGGTCGATATTTTTCCGCAGTTTTTCCGCCAGCTGGCCTGCTTCGCAGTTGGGTTTATAAATGGTCTGCAGATGGTCTTTGCCCCCTGTCAGCTGAGAAAGTTTTTCCGACGCAATTTCATCCAGACGAATCAAAAATCGTTTTCTGGCGGCGATGATGCGCTCGCCGTAGGATGCCATCTGGTCATCCCAGACGAAAAGGGTCTCCTGCAATTGGGGATTTTTCTGTATCTCCTTCAACAGATTGTTTCGCTGCTTCAAAATGCGGTAATATTGCTGCAGATCATAATAATAAACCTTGCTCAGCTGGCAAAGCTCCATATCCAGAAATCTGCGCCGTTCCGCCGGGCCGTCTTTCACCAGAGACAAATCTTCCGGGGAAAAAATCACAGCATAGAGGGTGCCAAAAAGATCGCCCATTTTTCTGACAGGCAGACCATTGACGGCGATCCCCTTCTTTTCCTCCTTTTTCAGGTGCACATCAATGCGGTCATAAAGATTTTTTCGCTGCACCATCATGCGAATATGGCTTTCCTCCGCTTCAAAACGGATGAGCTGCTGGTCGCTTTTGCCCCGCAGGGAACGCCCCATGGCGCAGAAATACAGGGATTCCAGAAAATTTGTCTTTCCCTGGGCGTTGCTGCCGTAGATCACATTGATCCCCTCGGATGGTTCGATTTTCAGTTGTGCAAGGTTTCTGAAATTCTGGAGGGAAACCTCTGCGATATGCATATTTATTCACCTACAATTCATGAATATGAATTAATATTTTTCAATCTTATAAATTTTATGTAAATCTTTATTTTCCACTGCAGAACCGGAAAGAAGGTTCCCATCTTCATCAAAGGCTGAAATACTGAATCCACAGGATCTGGATACATCTTCACCCTTCAGTACTTCCGGAGCAAAGTCATGCATATAGTAGTCTGGAATACAGATCAGTTCCGGCACACTGTCTACTTTCACAGAGCCGTACTCCACTTGTCTTTCTTCCCCTTCTTCATCCAGAGAATAATCAAAACGAATGATAAATTCACTGACCTTCGGATCATTTACATAATACATATCATAATCATGCTCCACACCATGAAGGCGCAAACGACCAGCAGAATAAACCCCATCACACATTTTCCCTACAGAGGTTCCATCATCGCCCCAGTATAATTGAAACGAACCATCCTCCTGAAGCTGATACCAGTACAGATAGTACCACGGCCAGGGGTCGGAAGTATCAGAAAAAACGACACCACGCATGGTTTCTCCTGCATCCTCCAAAACAAAATCCTGCACATGCTGTATTTCAACAGAAGAAAATAGTGTCAGTCTTTCACGAACGATATTTCTCTTCATGGCAGCCTCTGTATCGCCGCTTTCCCTTGGCCAGCAAAGGAACACAAGAATAATAAGAGCAGGAATGCCAATCAGCAGTTTCACGAAAAGTTTTTTCCTTTCATCCATATGGAGTCCTCCTCTTTGATAGATGTTATGTGAACTTATTTAGACAGTTCTATTTTCAATTCTTCCAGCAGTGCTTTCAGAACAATTTCTCTTTCTTCAAAGAAAGCCTGTTTCTGTTCTGCCTCATCGTCCTCAAAATAGGCATATTCTTCGGAAAATTCCACCCATTCGGTAAAATATTCCTCCATATCTTCGCAGATTTCTCTGATGATTTCCATTTTTGTTCGTTTCACTTCGTAAGTTTCAGGGCCATAATACCCTTGGGCAACAATTTTTGTATCTGTATCGGCAGTTAACGTAAATGCAGAGCCTTCCTCATCGAAATGCAGTTTGAGAGGGATGTCTTTTTTCAATGCGGCAATGGATGCTTCCATCACTTCCACGGGAACATCCTGAATATAACTGCCCAGACCTTCAAAATCTCCCAAAAGGATATCTGTCCAGCCGTTTTTCGGTTTTGTAAACATAATATCAGTTCCTTTCTTTTTCCGGCATTTCACTGATAAAGGTAGAACCCAGCACCAGAACCGCGCCGATCACACCATAGATCCCCATATTTTCTTTCAGCAAAAGGGCAGAAAGAATGATGGCAACGATGGGATCGATATAGCTGAAAATCGCCAAAGTCTGGGCTTTCAGCTCTTTCATGGAATCGAAATAAAGGGCATAGGCAACCCCCGTATGTACCAGACCCACAAAGAGCAAGAGTGCCCACAGAGAAGGGGTCATGGAAGATGCTGCGGAGCCAAAATCCTGCGTTAACATAACGTATGGACTCAATACAATGGCACCCATCCCCAGCTGCATGATGGTCTTATCATAGGCATTGATCTCCGTGATCTTTTTATTCATCAGCACAACAGAAGCATAGAAGCAGGCGGCACCTAAACCATACAAAATCCCTTTCGCTTCAGACAAGGCAGGGATACCTGTTTGCAACACACCTGATACGAAAACCATACCCAGAAGGGCGAAGGCCGCACAAACCGCCTTTTTCGCCGTCAGCTTTTCCTTCAGCAGGAAGGGGGAAGCCAGAATGACAAAAATCGGCTCCATGTAATAACAGATCGTCGCCGTAGCAACGGTGGTATAGTTATAGGATTCAAAAAGCAGAATCCAGTTGATGCCGATAAAAGCACCGGAGAGGGCAAGCATCACAAAATTCTTTTTGATGGCAGCTTTATCCGGCTTACTTTTTTTCAGATATACAAAAAGAAGCACGAAAAACGCACCAACAAACCCCCTTACCAGCGCGATCATGCTGGAAGGCAGGGGAATATGCCGCACAAAAATACCGATGGTACCAAAAATAAACATCGATGCGATCAATTCCAGTTTTGCCTTATTTGCCATTTTCACATACTCCTTTCCTCTTTTGTTTTTCAATTTTTTTAATCAACGTCAAGCTCTACTTCTACAGAACCGACACCTTTCACTTCCACGATATCACCATGACGAATCTTTTTTCCACGCTCTGTGGCCATTTCATTGTTTACATAAACCATACCTTTAGACAGGTAGTATTTGACATCGGACCCCTGATCGATCAGACCGGCCAGCTTTAATACCTGCTGCAGTTTGATAAATTCTGTATGAATATACACTTTTTCCATAAAAACCTCCTTCTTGAGGGACTCTGTCCCTCAAACACCCTGCCAAAGGGGTCACCCCTTTGGAAACCGATTTGCAGAAACTATCGTTTCTGCGAGAAATAAAAATATATGCGCCGCAGGCAAATAGGGTCAAGGGGATTATCCCCTTGTGGGGTTTGGGGCAAAGCCCCATAAAAACTTGCCTTGGAAGCGTGTTTTTGAAGGGGTCTGGGGAAACTTTTCACAAGTGAAAAAAGTTTCTCCAGTAAAGCCCCACTTACATTCTCAAAGGCAAAATTAAATATTTGAACGCATCCCCGTCCACAGGCAGGATCGTGCAAGGGCTGAGGGACGCCATAAAGATCATTTTTACGGAATCATCCTCAATGGAGCGCAGAGCTTCAATCAGATATCTTGGGTTAAAGGCAATGGACAAATCATCGCCTTCCACTTCCGCAGCAATGCTTTCATGGGCCGTACCCATATCACTTCTAGCCGTGATATCCATACCGCCGTTTCTCAGCATCAGGCGTACGGGCGTTTTTCTGTTATCTCTGGAAACCAGAGACGCTCTTTCCAACGCCTGAATCAGTTCGCTCTTATCGATAATCATTTTTGTTTTGTAGTCTTCGGAGAAGGACTGGGCATAACGGATGAAATCCCCCTCGATCAGTCTGGATACCATCACCGCATTGCCCAAATCAAAGAGGATATGTTTTTCTGTCAGATACATGGACAGGGTATCCTCTTCCTCCTGAGACAGAATTTTATTCAGTTCGGATAATGTTTTGCCGGGCACAATGACCTCTGTTTCCCCGCTGCCCATCATCAGGGCATTCTTGCGGAAGGAAATTCTGTAGCCGTCAACGGAAACCACGTTCACGGATGTATTATTCAGTTCAAACAGTTCGCCGGTCAGTACGGGCTTGCTGCCATCCTGAGCAATGGAGAAAATGGTTTGACGGATCATATCCCTCAGTTTCGCCTGTTCCATGGAATATACCTTTTCCTGTTCCACTTCGGGCAGGGAAGGGAAATCATCTCCGCTCTGGCCCATGATCTGAAATTCAGAGGTACCGCTGAGGATGGTCACAGCAAATTTTTCATCGGTTGCAATGGTTACGGATTCCCCGTTTAGTCTGCGGACAATTTCGTTAAAGATACGGGCTTCGATAGCAACTTCACCGCGTTCTTCAATCTCTGCTTCGATAGGTGCTGTTTTGATGCCGATCTCCAGATCGTTGCCGGTCATGATAAAGCCTTTTTCATCGGCTGTTAACAGAATACATTCCAGAATGGGCAGTGTGGTTCTGTTGGAAACGGCTTTATTTACAATATTGATATACTGCAGGAGCAGGTCTTTACTGCATGTTAATTTCATAGCTGTGTACAACTCCTTTATTCACATGGATAAGTAAGATAAGTAAATGTTGATCAGTAGTAGCAGTAGTAGGGGCTGTGGGTTTGTGGAAAACCGATTTGCACCCTGAAAAATCAAGGGAAAAGCGTTTTGGAAAACCATGTGGATAAGTCTGTATAAGTTTGGTGGTTGTCCACGTTATCCACATTCGTCCGATTGGGACGATGGTTGTCCACAATTTTTCCGATGCAAATCCACAGATTTCTGTGGAAATCTTTTCTTTATATAATAGGAAGTTTTTTATGGGACGCTGTCCCAAACCCTGCAAACCTTTGAAAAGGTTTGATCCAAACTTCAAAAAAGCATGCAATGCTTTTTCGTATCAGGGTGCAGGGAAATGATTTCCCTGCCGGGTGTTTGAGGGCAGAGCCCTCAATCACGCTTCCTTGATTTCTTTTTCCAGCTGATGGATGGTTTTCTGCAGGGCAGTGTCAGTTTCCAGCTGTTTTTCGATCTTTGTAATGGCGTGGATGACCGTGGTATGGTCTCTGCCGCCGAAGCTTTCGCCGATCTTCGGCAGGGAAATATCCAAAAGCTTTCTGCAAAGATACATGGATACCTGTCTGGGGAAAGCAATATTTTTCGGCTTTTTGCTGCCCTGAATATCTTCCACACGGATGTTATAATGCTCCGCCACCACCTGCTGGATCAGATCCGGTGTCAATGGTGTGGATGCGTTTTCACTGAAGATATCCTTCAGGCTGTTTTCCGCCAATGCAATGGAAATATCCTGATTGGTCAGGGTGGCAAAGGCAACAATTCTGGTCAGGGCCCCTTCCAGTTCACGGATATTGGATGCGATATTTTTCGCGATATATGCCATGACATCATCGGGCACAGTGATATGGTCGCGCTCTGCTTTTTTCCGCAAAATGGCGATTCTTGTTTCATAATCGGGGGGCTGCACATCGGCGATCAGGCCCCATTCAAAACGGCTGCGCAGTCTGTCTTCCAGTGTCTTGATTTCTTTGGGAGGACGGTCGGAAGAAATGATGATCTGTTTATTGGATTCATACAATGCATTGAACGTATGGAAGAATTCTTCCTGTGTCCCTTCTTTTTTGGAAATGAACTGGATATCGTCGATCATCAGTACATCGATATTTCTGTATTTATTGCGGAATTCCTCGTTTTTATTGTTCTGGATGGAATTGATCAGCTCGATGGTAAATGTCTCACTGGTTACATACAGCACCTTTGCATCGGGGTTTTTATCCAGAATGAAATGGCCGATGGAATGCATCAGGTGGGTTTTCCCCAGACCGGAATTGCCGTACAAAAACAGGGGATTATAGGCCTGTGCGGGGCTTTCCGCAACGGCCAGAGATGCGGCATGGGCCATGCGGTTGCTGTTGCCGACAACGAAAGAGTCGAAAACATATTTGGGATTCAGGTTACGATTGGCGCGGTCTGCCTTTTTTTCCTTTGCCAGATTATGGTTTCCGAAGGCACCGGCTTTCTGTTCTTCTTCCGTCAGTCCGAGCGCATGAAACAGACTGCGGTGCGGCGCATTTTGAACCCCATTAACTACATTTTCTTTCGGCATACTGCCACCTCCTGTCAATTATTGATGAGCTTATCCTCGTCGCTCCAGCTATACAGCTTGCGGATATCCGCACCGACCACCTCGGAGGGATGCTCGCTTGCCCGCTTCCTCATGGCGTTGAAATGAACCTGTGCACCGGCGGAGGACATATCGAGAAGGAAATCCTTTGCGAACGTACCGTCCTGAATGTCGGAAAGGATCTTTTTCATAGCCTTTTTGGTGTCCTCGGTGATGATCTTGGGACCAGTGACGTAATCACCGTACTCGGCGGTGTTGGAGATAGAGTAACGCATTCCTGCAAATCCGCTCTGGTAGATGAGGTCAACGATAAGCTTCATTTCGTGGATACACTCAAAATATGCGTTTCTCGGATCGTAGCCTGCTTCTACGAGTGTTTCGTAGCCTGCCTGCATCAAAGCGCAAACGCCGCCACACAGCACAGCCTGCTCTCCAAA
Organism: uncultured Clostridia bacterium; assembly: GCA_937919015.1. Taxonomy (GTDB): domain Bacteria; phylum Bacillota; class Clostridia; order Lachnospirales; family Anaerotignaceae; genus Anaerotignum_A. The sequence goes on along the minus strand of CALFPN010000158.1, from coordinate 910 downwards.
GAGGTCAGTTTCGGTTTCGGTGCGGAAGGTGGTTTCCAGCACGCCTGCTCTCGCACCGCCGATACCGAGAGCGTAGGCAAGACCAAGATCCCACGCATCGCCCGTGGCATCCTGTTCTACGGCAATCAGACAAGGAACACCCTTGCCCGCCTGATACTCGGAGCGAACGGTGTGACCGGGGCCCTTGGGAGCTACCATGATAACGTCTATGTTCTTAGCGGGCTGAATGAAGTTGAAATGGATATTAAAGCCGTGAGCAAACATAAGAACGTCGCCGTCCTTCATGTAAGGAGCTACCTGCTTGTTGTAGATATCAGCAGCGAGCTCATCGGGAACGAGCATCATTACGATGTCTGCCGCCTTTGCCGCATCCCGGACCCGCGCCATCCAGTCATCTGTCAAAAAAGGAGAGCCCGGATAGATCTCCTTGTAGAAGTTATAGTCCAAATAGCGGAATCCGGTTCCCTCGTAACAGCGGACTGCTTCAGCGGGAGTCAAGGAATAACGCTGAAAATCAGCAGTTGTAGTAGCAAGCTTCATAAGGTATCTCCTTTTCTTTTTGATATCCTCATTATACCTGATTTGCCGGTTGGCGGAGTTTACCATATTTTGCTCCGCGTTTACTATTTTTTACACTTGCTTCTTTTGGAACGTACACTTTAAAGGTGCTTACTATTGTACCCTGCTGGCGGTATCTGTGTCAAATGAATCCAAAATTTGGCATCATGCCCTACGCGATGTTTGCTTTATCTGCAAAAGAAAGAAGCTGCCGCAAATTATGTGGCAGCTTCTTTCTACAGAGGGAGAGAAAGAACATCAAATGAAGAAATGAATAAAATCAAAGGGATTCGAAATGTGTAGAGAAATCATGACATACAAATGTATCGCCTACTTCACCAGACAGCACATT
>CALFPN010000157.1 GCA_937919015.1 uncultured Clostridia bacterium | reverse complement strand
GACGGTTTACCGCCTTGCCCGTTTTGGGGCTTTCTTTGGTGGGGCGCAGCTTCACCACATTGGAAATATAAATTTCCTCCCGTTTCAGGCCCACCACTTCCAAAAAGGCAGACAGGTTTTTCCCCGCCTTGCCCACAAAGGGACGTCCCTGCTTTTCTTCATCGCCGCCGGGGGCTTCTCCGATCATCATCAGGGCGGGGTTTTCCGCCCCTTCCCCAAAAACGATAATATTCTCTTTATATGCAGAGGTTTCCACCGCTGCCAGCAACTCCTGCTGTACGTTGTTGATATTTTTCATAAAAAATGCTCCTTTTGCCCACTTACCCACCAAGTTATCCACAACCAAAGTGGGTTTTCCACAATAATTTTGTTGATAACTCATTATGTCACCCACAAAATATAGGGGCTTTCTCCGTCTTTTCTCTCATTTGCCCTTAAAATCCCTTGATTTTACGGCAAATCACAATATTCATCTTGTGTTGCATATTTTTTCTGTGGAAAAACAGGTACTTATCCACAGCTTTTCCGTGGATAACTCACAGAGTTGTCCCAAACTCCCCCACAGGTTATCCACATTCTATCCCCGTTCATCGGCGCAAAAGCAGCCAAAACACCGCCGTACCGCCCAGAAAACCACCAATATGAGCCAGATTATCCACATTGGGTTCGAAGAAACCAAGGCAGATGGCCGTTGCCGCCAAAAGCAGCATGGTCGAATAGCTCATGCCCGTATAACGGGGGCCACGTTTTTTTGTCAGCAGGAGCATGGCCCCCAAGAGACCATAGATGGCACCGGATGCGCCGATGGAAACGCCATAGCCATCCCCCAGAAAGACACTGCACAGACCGCCGCAGAGGCCCGCCGCCAGATACAGCAATAGAAACTTTCCTGTGCCCAGAAGCTTTTCGGAACGGACACCGAAATAATACAGATAAACGGCATTAGATGCCAGATGCATCCAGCCGCTGTGTAGAAACATGCTGGTAAGAAAACGCTCATATTCCCCTCGGGCAATGCCCTCGGCACTGAGCCCATACCGCAGGATGATTTCATGGCTTTGGGGTGCAAAGGTGGTCACCAAGAGAAGCCCCAGACAAAGGACAAAGATCACCCCTGTTGCCACGGGCTTTTTCTGCTCCTTTGTGTCCCTGAGGACCAGCACCTCAGGGGCTTTCCCCCTTGCCGCTGCCGCCAGCAATTTTTCGATACCGAGAATTCGATCGGGCTGGCCTTTTGCCGCCTCTACCTTGGCCGTTTCTGTCGAAAAATGCCAGAAAACACGGTGGGTTTTTTCTTCGTATGTATGGGGGTTGTCCCCGCTTTCCACAGTATCCACAGCCCACTTTTCCCCTGCCTTATCCACAAGGACAGACAAAGCCACCAGACGGGTGCAGAAAAATTCCTCCAGCCGTTTTTCCATGGAATTGGAAAAGTCTGCAAAGGTCATATTTTCCTCTCTCCAGCTTTCTTCTCTGCCATCCAGCAGGCACACCAGATACAGGACAGGGTTTTCGGCCCGCCAATACCAATTGGGTTTATTGTTCACAGGGCGAAAACCCGTATTGCGCAGCTGTGCGTCAATGGTTTCCCAGAACGCCATGGGATCACCTCCGATTTTTGTCTTTTTTTCATATTACCATAGATCCTTCTTTCATTTTTGAAATTTTTCTTAAAATTACTGTAAAAATAAAAAACCCGCCTTCGGGCGGGCTTTTAAAAGGATAAGAAATGGGGTAATCTTTCTTATCGTAAAAGGAGTTCAAAATCCTTTGGACAAGGGGGTAACCGCGTGTTATACACAGGGAAGTATCGGTTATCCACAAACTTATCCACACAATTAACATATCATATTTACACAGAAATGTCAATTTTCTGACGGCCAACGGCCATTCTTTTTTTCGACATTTTACAGCAAAAAACTCAGAAGATACATGCCTGCCACCCCCGGCAGCCCCAGAACAGCCGACACCGCCAAGGTGGCCCCATTCACCCCCACAGCGGCCCCCAGACTCTGCCCCAGAAAAAGAGCAAGGCCGCCCACCAGCGCAGAAGCCCCGCACCGCAGCAGCATCTGCAAAGGCTTTGCCAGGGCGATCAATGCCAGAGCAAACAGGCAGACAAAAATGGCACAGGTCATCACATAGCTTCCCAATCTTTCTCCCCCTTTCACACCACCCGTTCATAAGCTGCGGCATTCTCCGCCGTCAGCCCCATTTCCTTTGCTGCCTTCAGAAAATAGGCATACTTCTTCTGCAGGGAAATGATCTCATAGATATAACTGTCCACAAGGTTTTCATCGGTGACCGCCTCAAAAGAACTGCGGGCACATTCCAGCTGCAGCTGCACCTGTCGGATAGCCTGCAGGATAGCTTCCCCCTCCGTCAGCAGGGTTTCGGCTTTTCGCTTCATGGAAAAACCTCCTTTTTACTCCTAATATAGGCAGGATGGGAAAAATTTATGCAGAAAAAAAGCCTCAAACCCATGAGATTTGAGACTTTCTGTTTAACCTTCTCTTTTCTGCAATTTTACCAGATCTTCCTCTGTCAATTCTCTGCACTGGCCTTCCGGCAGGTCATCGGGCAGATAGAGTTCCCCCATGGCGATGCGGTGCAGCTCCACCACCTTCGCCCCATAACAGCCAAACATCCGCTTGATCTGGTGATAGCGGCCCTCCTTCAGGGTCACTTCCGCGGTCTTTTCCCCAAGGATGGTCAGCTTGGCCTCCTTGCAGACGCCGTCGTTCAGCTCGACCCCCTCCGCAAAGCCCTTCTGCATTTCCTCTGTCACGGGAATATCCAGCTCCACGCGGTAAATTTTCTGCACATGTTTTTTAGGTGAAAGAATATTGTGGGCCAGCACACCGTCATCGGTGAGAATCATCAGCCCTGTGGTATCCTTATCCAGACGGCCTGCAGGGAAAATATCGCGTCCCTTCAGTTCTGCAGGCACCAATTCCAGCACCGTCTGCTGCTTTTTATCTTCCGTGGCGGAAACATAGCCCTTGGGTTTGTGGAGCATCAGATAGATCTGCTTTTTCA
>CALFPN010000156.1 GCA_937919015.1 uncultured Clostridia bacterium | reverse complement strand
ACCCATAAGGATTTCGGCAAGGACATATTTTACGACAGGGGCTTCCTTGGGATTGGGTATAAGCCGTTTTTGCTCTTTATCGTAATCATAACCGAAGGGGATGTTGCCACAGAATTCGCCCCTGAGGGCCTTCTGTTCCATGCCACGCTTGACGTTCTTGGACAGTTTTCTGGAGTACATTTCATTCATCGCACCGAACAGGGCATCGGTGATCAGAGAGGTGTCAGCATCCAGTACGGGTTCTGTGATGGAAACCAGTTCTACACCGTTTTTTCTGAGAATGGATTTATAGACCAGAGATTGCTCCAGATTGCGGGCGAAGCGGGAGCTATCATAAATCAGAACGTATTCGAATTCACCTTTGGCACTGTCATCGATCATCTGCAGGAACTGAGGTCGTTTCTCCGCGGAGCGGCCGGAGATACCTTCGTCTATGTAGTTATGGATGATAGCATACTGGTTCTGTTTGGCGTAGGCTTTGATCAGCCTTTCCTGGCTTTCGATGGAGTGCTCTTGCTGATCCGTGGACATACGCATATAAGTCACAGCGGTTTTCATAAAAAAAGACCTCCTTTATTTGAAAAATGGTATGCAAATAAAGCGGTCTTATGATACAATACTGTTGCTAGGAGTGGTTGTACCATTGGTAGACCGCTTGTGATCCTCATCCTGTTGGCGCAGGGTGGGGATTTTTTTATTTTTCTGTTCTGTCTTTACAGTTTAAATAGATAAGTATATAATATAAATACATCTAAGAACATATGTTCTTTGTGGAGGTGATAAAGTGAAAAAGGTTTATACATTACTAGCAAAAAGACAATATTTCTTTTTTCCGATGCTTGTTTTTGTAGTGTTTTATATGTTGTTTGAAAAGAAATATCTTGTGACAGAAACATTTATCTGCAAGGTTGATGATATTGTTTCTTTATCAGGCGTCTTTATTGGTGTATTGTTAACGGTTTTCACATTATACGCCTCTGTGCCGAAAAACAATGAAATCATGCAGAGAGTCATTCGTTCTGGTCATCATCAGATATTTAGAAAGAGTATTTTGTATGGATGTGCTTTCTTTATGATTTGTGGCTTTTTGTGGTTGTTTGACGCTTCGGCAAAGTGGGTACTGATATCCCTTCTGATGGGGTTAAGTGATGTTATAATCGCAATCAGATATATTTATTTAATTAACGATTATGTGTAAATACAAGGGATAACTCTCTTAATAGCGTAGTTTTAATTCGTTCGGTATTGAATACCATGTCTGTGTTTAATTCAATACCGACTTTTTTTGTTAATACAGTTTCCATGAGATTGATTGTATCTTCTAAGCCGTACTCATTAAGAGCAGTAATAGAAATTCCTTTGCAATTTGAATCATTTTTCAATGAAGATAGTTTGTTAAAAAATCCCCTTGTATTACTCTTTATACCAAATTGAATTTTATAAGTATCATAATCACAAGTGCCATCAAGTACTTGCGGCAAAGGAGCGTAGTCGTTAGAAGCACTACTCTTATGGAATGTTAATACTAAATCTTTGCATTTATTGAATTTTTTTAAATGGTTTTCCAAATCCTCAATCATATATGGATAAATAGAAAGCTTCATTTCATAATTAGTGGTATTCCAGATGAATTCTGGTAAAAGGCGATTGATTCGTGGGAGCTTTTGGTTATGAATAGCCACCATGGATCCAGTATTATATTCAATTAAAAAATAAGTAAAGCGTTCGACTACTTCATCTGGATTTTGTGTATATGGACCGGTTGAATTATTTTGGGTATTTCTTTTCTGAAGCAAAAGATCATTCTCGAAGTTTTCTTCTTTACAGAATGTTCCGAAAATGTATCTGTTATTTTTTTCTTTAATGTCAAAATGAAATTTGATACCGTCTTTTGTAAAAATATAAGAGAAATCATCAGAAACGGGTTTGTCAAAGATCGTTTCAAAGATGATTTTAATTTTTTCGGAGTTGCTTTCTGTTCCTGGAAGTGCCAAGCATGGTTCAGCATGAACATTGTAAAATTTTACGATTTTTTCCATAAATATTACTGTACTCCTCTCTATTTGACATATTGTGACAATATGCTACAATAAAAAACAGAGAAGAATATCGTGCAAGGTAATCTTTTCGCTTCCCCTGTTCTTGGGCCAACAAGAGCGGGGGATTTTTATTTGATTAGTTTCCTTTGAAGTATTCAGAAAGTTTCTTCAGCACGGGCAAGAAGGATCCTGTGATGTTTTCTGCGATGGCAGCGGCAACCTTATCATCGTAGATATGGGAAGTTCTGTTTCTGGAATCCAGCATTTTCAGCCATGTTTCCTCATCATCGATCATGTGATTTTCGTATGCTGCACGAAGAACCTGTTTAGGAAAGTGCAGGTCATTGGAGAAGCCCTGGTCGATGAGATATTCCTTGGATGCTTTCCAAGCCAGTTCGAAAGTGAATTCAAAACGCTGGATCAGACCATCGCGGATGACATCATTTTCGATGTTTTTCAGATATTCTGTATTTGCTTCATCCAGCCTTTGTACGGCTTTCAGATAGTTTTCAACCTTTTTCATAAAGTGTCACACCATCCTTTTCAATATTTTTCACCAGCTCTGCATTGGTATCGTCTGTTACATGGACGAGGTCAAACTTCAGCAGGGTGGGCAGGTCATCCACATCAGACCAGAAGCGTGCCTGATTTTCCGTAGGCATGTCGTAGATGGCCAGATCGATGTCACTACGTTCTTTGTTGTCTCCTCTGGCACGGGAGCCGAAGAGGAGGATTTTTTCAGCGTTATATTTTTCGCCAAGGGCGGCGATGAGGGCGTATAGTTTATCCATGGGGTACCTCCGGATTATTCAAAGCAATCTGTTAAATCAGACTCCTTCAAGATTTGGATATGATGACCGGTTTCTTGCATTTCTAATGCTTTTGAAACCTTTGCACCATAGTTACCAAATTTCCAGTTTTCACTGCCTGCACCACCAACAATTAGATAGTCCGTCTTTTTTGTTACACCGCTTTTGCAGATGCCGCCTTTTTCAGCGAT
>CALFPN010000155.1 GCA_937919015.1 uncultured Clostridia bacterium | reverse complement strand
GACATGGGTGGCTTCCGGTCACGTTGGTGGCTTCTCCGACCCTCTGATGGACTGTAAGGAATGTAAAGAACGTTTCAGAGCAGATAAACTGATCGAAGACCATATCGCAGCAAATAACATGCCCGAACAGATTGTAGACGGCTGGAGCAACGAAGAAATGAAAGCATTCGTTGACGAACACAACGTATGCTGCCCTTCCTGCGGCGCGCATAACTTCACAGATATCCGTCAGTTCAACCTGATGTTCAAAACATTCCAAGGCGTAACAGAAGATGCGAAAAACGTGGTTTACCTGCGTCCCGAAACAGCACAGGGTATCTTCGTAAACTTCAAAAACGTACAGAGAACAACAAGAAAGAAAGTACCTTTTGGTATCGGTCAGATCGGTAAATCCTTCCGTAACGAAATCACACCCGGTAACTTCACATTCAGAACAAGAGAATTCGAACAGATGGAACTGGAATTCTTCTGCGAACCCGGCACAGATCTGGAATGGCTGGATTACTGGAGAACATACTGCAAAAACTTCCTGCTGAGCCTGGGCATGACAGAAGACAGAATGAGACTGAGAGACCACTCTCCTGAAGAACTGTCTCACTACAGCAAAGGCACAACAGATATCGAATACAGATTCCCCTTCGGTTGGGGCGAACTGTGGGGCATTGCTGACAGAACAGACTATGACCTGACATGCCACCAGAACACAAGCGGCGAAGATATGACATACTTCGATCAGGCAAAGAACGAAAAATACGTTCCTTACTGCATCGAACCTTCCGTTGGTGCGGACCGTGTCACACTGGCATTCCTGTGTGATGCTTACCACGAAGAAGAAGTGGGCGAAAATGATGTAAGAACAGTACTGAAATTCCATCCTGCGCTGGCTCCCATCAAAGCGGCTGTACTGCCTCTGAGCAAAAAGCTGGCAGAACAGGCTGGTGAAGTTTACGCAATGATCGCAAAAGAATTCAACTGTGATTACGATGATGCAGGTTCTATCGGTAAGAGATACAGAAGACAGGACGAAGCTGGTACACCTTTCTGTATCACATACGACTTTGATTCCGTAGAAGACCAGTGCGTAACTGTTCGTGACAGAGACACAATGGAACAGGTGAGAATGCCTATCGCTGATCTGGTACCCTACCTGAAATCCAAAATGGAATTCTAAGAACACCGCAGGACTCCGTCCCGCACCCTGCTAAGGGGATAATCCCCTTAGAACCCTATATTGCCGCTCAAACTCTGTTTGTGCGGAGGGATAAATATGATAATTTTAAAAAGGCTCGGAAGTATTTCCGAGTCTTTTTTTGCGCCGCAGGCAAATAGGGTTCCAAGCATTGCGGCAACGCCGCTAGCCTAGGGGCAAAGCCCCAATGGGGAATGATTCCCTTGGTGGGAGTTTGAGGGTGACACCCTCAGAAAGAATATGATAAAATAGAAATGAGGTGATAACATGAAAAAATTCGAAGGCTTTCGGCCTGAAACGATAGATTTCCTTTGGGAACTGCGGATGAACAATAATAAAGAATGGATGGAACAGAACCGCAACCGCTACAAAGCCGTTCTGAAAGACCCCTTTGACGCTTTCGCGGCGGAGCTGGCGGAGCTGAGCCCCATGTTCTGCGGAGAAAAATCCAAATTCTCCGTTTCCCGCATCAACAGGGATATCCGCTACAGCAAGGATAAAAGCCCCTACCGCCCCAATCGCTGGGTGGTATTCTATGATGAAAAATTCCGCGGTACAGAATGGAAAGAGCATCCCTCCTTTTATTTTGAACTGATGCCGGAGGGCTATAGCCACGGTCTTGGCATGTGGTGTGCAAAGCCATCTTTCCTGACGGCGTATCGTAAGAAAATCGAAAGTAATCCTGCGGCCTTTCATCGGTTGGCGAAAAAAATCGACAAAGACCCTCTGTTTCGTCTGGAGGGGGAGGACTATAAGAAAATCAAAAATGAATCTCTCGACCCTCTTTCTCAGCTGTGGTATAAGAAAAAAGATGTGTTGATGGTAACGGAAGGCCCCTTGGAAGAGAGAATCTTCAGCCCCGATCTGCCCCGGTATCTGGCGGAGGAATGGAGCAGACTGAAGGAAATGTATGCCTTCCTCAATGAAATTGAAGCAGAATAACGATGTAAAAATTGGGAACAATTGTTCCCTTTTTTTATTTGCTGTGCTATAATACTGAACAGACGAAAAGGAGGTGAAGGCATGGACGAACTGAAAATCACAGGGGAAGTAGAGGATATTATTTATCAGAATAAGGATAACGGATATACGGTTTTTACTTTGACCACAGAGGATGACGAAGTGACCTGTGTAGGTACTGTCCCCGATATCCACAGCGGCGAAACTTTGGAGATCCGCGGCAGCTGGACGATGCACGCCCTTTATGGCAGACAGGTACAGGTGCAGTATTACGAAAAAACCATGCCTGCCACCGCAGCGGGCATGGAAAAGTATCTTTCCTCCGGCCTCATCAAAGGCATTGGGGCGAAAACGGCAAAACGTATTGTGGAGCGTTTCGGGGAAGCGACTTTCTATGTTATCGAAGAAAAGCCCGATCTGCTGACGGAGATCAAGGGCATCAGTTACGATAAGGCCCAGAAGATTTCCGAAGCCTTCTGTGAACAGCATGAATTGCGCAGGGCAATGATGTTCCTGCAGGGGTTTGATATTTCTCCTGCCTATGCCATGCGTATTTATAAGAAATATAAAGCCCGTACCTTTGAGATTGTGAAAAATAATCCTTACCGCCTTGCGGACGATGTGGCGGGGATCGGCTTTAAAATGGCAGACAAAATGGCTGCCAGTGCGGGCATTTCTGCCGATGACCCCAACCGTGTGAAGGCGGCGGTGAAATATGTACTGAACAATGGGGCGAGCAATGGGGATTGTTTCCTGCCCAAGGAAAAGCTCATTGAGCGTTGTGTGGAATTATTGGAACTGCATCCCCTTGCCATTGAAAATGCCATTCGAGAACTGCAGGTGGACAGTCAGATCTGGCAGGAAAAACTGGACGGCGTGGACTGTGTTTATCTGAATTATTATTTTTATGCAGAAATGTCCGTGGCAAAACGATTGCTGGAACTTTCTGCGGATTATGAGCCGCCCGATTTGGAATATATCTCCAAAGAAATTCGTCGTGTGGAAAAGGAAACAGGTGTGACGCTGGCGTTGGAACAGCGAGTAGCGGTGGCAGAGGCTATGTCCAGCGGTGTCCTCATCATTACCGGCGGCCCCGGTACCGGGAAAACCACAACGATCAACACCATCATCCGTATCCTGCAGCAGGAGGACTTGGATGTGGTTCTGGCGGCACCCACGGGCCGTGCGGCAAAACGTATGACAGAGGCAACGGGGGTGGAAGCCCAGACCATCCATCGTCTGTTGGGTATCAATTTTATCGGCGAGGATAACCGCCGTCAGACCTTTGATAAAAATGAGGATGATCCCATCGAAGCAGACGTCATTATCATCGACGAAAGCTCCATGGTGGATATTGCTCTGATGCAGGCTCTCCTGCGGGCAGTGGAAAGCGGCTCCCGTATTATTTTTGTGGGGGACGTAGACCAGCTGCCGTCTGTTGGGGCGGGGAATGTATTGAAAGATATGATAAAAAGTGAACGGCTGAAGGTGGTACGTCTGCAGCATGTCTTCCGTCAGGCTCAGGAAAGTGCCATCATCAGGAATGCTCATCGCATCAATCAGGGGGAGGAACCGATGCTGAATGAGGAAGGAACGGATTTCTTCTTTATGCGTCGGGCTTATGCCGATGATGTGGCTGGAACGATTCGGGAGCTGGTGACAAAACGGCTACCGAAATTTACGGGCTGTGATGGCCTTTCCGATATGCAGATCTTAACCCCTATGCGGAAAGGGACGCTGGGCGTACAGAATTTGAATCAGGTGCTGCAGGAAACCCTGAACCCTGCGGCTTTCGATAAAAGAGAAGTGCATTTTCGCCAGATCGTCTTCCGTGAAGGGGACAAGGTCATGCAGATCAAAAACAACTATAATGTGGTCTGGAAATGCTATGACTGCAAAAGCGGCAAGCGGTATGACGAAGGTCTTGGCGTCTATAACGGCGATGCGGGGATTGTTCTTTCCATTGATACTGATGCAGAACAAATGCGTGTGGCCTTTGATGACGGAAAGATTGTGGATTATGATTTCAGCCAGCTGGAAGAACTGGAACTGGCCTATGCCATCACTATCCATAAATCTCAGGGCAGTGAATATCCTGTGGTGATCCTGCCTGTTTACAGCGGGCCGCCCATGCTGATGACGAGGAATCTGCTGTATACAGCGGTGACCAGGGCGAAAAAGCTGGTGGTTCTGGTTGGGCTTCGGGAAACGGTTTCTGCCATGATCCGCAATGACAAGGAAGTGGAACGATATACGGGTCTTGCCCGGAGAATCCAAAACCTCCATGATTTTATGCAGGAAAGTGAACTCCAGGGGGGTGGTATGGGATGAAGAATCTAAAAAATCTCCTGCTGGATACTGTTTTTCCGCCCAGATGCGCGGTCTGCGGGGGAATTTTAAAGATGGAAGAAAGAGAAGGATTTCTTTGCACAGATTGTCGGAAGGATATCCCCTATTTTCCGCAGGAGATCTGTCCCCATTGCGGCGGCGAAACAGACAATGGCGGGTTTTGTGATTCCTGTGTGAGGCATTTACCTTTCCATTCTGTCTGCGGAGTTTTTCCCTATGAAAGGGTAAGAGATGCGATCCATTTGTTTAAATATGACGGAGACAAAACCATCGGCAGTGGACTGGGGGAGCTGATGGCGGCATATCTGCTGGAAAATCATGAGGAACTGCTGGTGAAAACCGATGTGATGGTTTCCGTGCCGCTGCATCCCAGAAAAGAAAAATTTCGCGGCTTTAATCAGACCCATATCCTCTGTGAAAAAATCTCGGAGAAAACGGGGCTGGTGTTTTGGAAAAAGGGGTTAGAAAGAAAACGGGAAACCATTGCTCAAAGTGAACTGACCCCGGAAGAAAGAAAAATAAATCTGAAAGGGGCTTTCCTTGCCACAGCAGATTTTACGGGGAAGCGTGTCCTTCTGGTGGATGATATTTTTACCACAGGAGCCACCTGTAATGAATGTGCAAAGGTCTTATACCGTGCAGGGGCGAAGGAAGTGATGGTGTTTGCCCTTTCTGCGGCGGGAACGAAATAAAAACATAATATACGAGATGTCCATCTAACAGTGGACATCTTTTTTGTTGGAATGGAAGAAAAGGATTCGGACATACTGCACTTATAACGGGTATTTTATTTTTTGATGGAGAATGTCCGTTTTTTCGCAAGTTTTGCTTGGAAATGTCGCAAAAAACTAGTATAATCATGAAAGCGGAGAAAATATCTAAAAGGAAATCACTGTCGAAACTGCTTGCAGGGGCGGACAGTGAAATTTGCTTTTAGGGACAATTTGCGGAGCAAATTGACCGAAAAAATCGAAGGTTTTTTCGGTTCTCAGTTGTATGATTTTTTTGAAAAATACATCGGGGAGAGTTATTTATGTTACGAATTGGATTTGATAATGATAAATACCTGCAGATGCAGTCGAAGCATATCAAAGAAAGAATTGCCCAGTTCGGCGGCAAGCTGTATCTGGAATTCGGCGGCAAACTGTTTGATGATTACCACGCAGCCCGTGTACTGCCCGGTTTCCAGCCGGACAGTAAGATCGATATGCTGGTGCAGCTGAAGGATGAGGCTGAAATCGTCATCGTCATCAGTGCAGGTGATATTGAAAAGAATAAAGTAAGAGGCGACCTTGGCATCACTTACGATGCGGATGTGCTGCGTCTGATTGATGCCTTCCGTGGCTATGGCCTGTATGTGGGCAGTGTGGTGCTGACCCAGTTCAACGGTCAGGCTAGCGTGATGGCCTATGAAAAGAAACTGGAAGCTTTGGGGATCAAGGTATATAAGCATTACCCCATCGAAGGCTATCCTGCCAATATTCCTCTGATCGTAAGCGAAGACGGTTTTGGCAAAAATGATTATATCGAAACACAGCGTTCTCTGGTGGTGCTGACGGCCCCCGGCCCCGGCAGCGGCAAAATGGCAACCTGTCTTTCCCAGCTGTACCATGAGAACAAAAGAGGGGTAAAGGCGGGCTATGCGAAGTTTGAAACCTTCCCCATCTGGAATATTCCTTTGGGGCATCCGGTGAATCTGGCCTATGAAGCGGCAACGGCAGACCTGAACGATGTGAATATGATCGACCCCTTCCATCTGGAAGCTTACGGCAAAACAACGGTAAACTATAACCGTGATGTGGAAGTGTTCCCTGTGCTGAATGCCATGTTCGAGCAGATTTATGGCAAATCTCCCTATAAATCTCCTACAGATATGGGGGTAAATATGGTAGGGAACTGTATTTTCAATGATGAGGCTGTTTCTGCGGCAGCAAGAACAGAGATTGTGCGCCGGTATTATAAAGCCCTGAATGATCACAGAAAAGGCAATCTGGGGGACGATGTCATCTATAAATTGGAACTTTTGATGAAACAGGCAGGCACCAGCGTTGCAGACAGAGCGGTGGTTGCGGCGGCAAACAAAAGAGCAGAAGAAACAGGCGACCCTGCGGCAGCCATTGAGTTGATGGATGGTACCATCGTGACCGGCAAAACGACATCTTTGCTGGGGGCATCCTCTGCCATGCTGCTGAACGCCCTGAAGAGACTGGCGGGCATCGGCAAGGAAGTGAAACTGATCGCGCCTGAAATTATCGAGCCCATTCAGAAATTGAAAACAGGCCATCTGGGGAACCAGAATCCCCGTCTGCATACAGATGAAGTACTGATCGCCCTGAGCATTTGTGCTGTCACAGACCCTGTGGCTGATTTGGCCCTGAAGCAGCTGGAAAAACTGAAATGCTGTGAGGTACATTCTACAGTCATTCTGTCTTCCGTAGATGAAAATGTATTTAAAAAGCTGGGTGTGAACCTGACTTGTGAACCCAAATATCAAACCAAAAAACTCTTCCATAGATAAATATAAAAATGAAGCGTATCCGAAAGGATACGCTTTTTCTTATGCAATGATTTCGATTTGATTTCCCTCGGGGTCGAGGATGCAGCTTTCATAATACCCGTCCCCTGTGATTCTTGGCCCGCTGATGACCTCAAAGCCCTCATCTGCCAGCTTTTTTGTCAGAGCATCCACGGCATCTTTACTGCCTGTGGAAAAAGCGAGATGGATATAGCCTGTGTCCATCTGCCCTCTGTTTTGCTTTGTCATATCAGGACGGTGCATGATCTCCAGTCTTGCACCATCAGCAAAGGTCAGGAAATAGGTTGACAGTCCTGTTTTCGGATTATGATATTTTTTGTTGGAAACAGCACCGAAATATGTTTCGTAAAAGACTTTCATTCCTTCCAGATCGCGGACATACATGGCGATGTGTTCTATTTTCATGGGGATTCCTCCTTTTGCGGCTTTTTTTTCATATTACCTGAAAAAGAAGAAAAGAGCAACAGGGGAAGGATGCCTGCAGGGGCTTTCCATCCTTCTTTCTTTGCCCCGACCCTGCTGCTCTGTGTTTCAGTTTATGCAGCAGTTCTTTTTTGGTGTCTGTCCGCATACTTTTGTGGAAAAGGACAACTTGGACAAAACAAAAGACGGAGCGTGAGGATATGGATTGGTGGAGCATGCAGGTCTCTCAGGTAGAGAGAACGCTGAAAACGAATCGGGAAAATGGGCTGAAGGCAGGGGAAGCCTGCAAAAGGCTGACGCTGGACGGAAAAAACAGATTGGAACAGGAAGAAGGGCGGAAGGGGTTTTTTTGGAAGTTCCTTGCCCAATTCAATGATTTTATGATATTGCTTCTGATCGGGGCGGCAGTGGTTTCCTTTGCCGTTTCTTACTGTAAGGGAGAAAAAGATTTTGTGGATTCCGCCATTATCATTGCCATTGTGGTATTGAATGCATTGCTGGGGGTGGTGCAGGAAAGCAAGGCGGAAAAAGCACTGGAAGCACTGCAGGAGCTTTCTGCGCCGAAGGCAAGGGTACTACGAGACGGAGAAGAAAAGGAAATTCCGGCGGAAGATGTGGTGGTGGGGGATATCCTGCTGCTTTCCGCAGGGGATTATATCTGTGCCGATGGGCGTGTGTTCGAAAGCCATACCCTGCAGACGGAGGAAAGTGCCATCACGGGGGAATCCCTTGCCATCGAGAAGGAAACGGGCATCCTGCCTGAAAAGCTGCAGATCGGGGACAGAAAAAATATGGTACTTTCCGGCAGCTATGTGATGGCAGGAAAGGGAAAAGCCATCGTCACGGCCACGGGCATGGACACAGAGATTGGCCATATTGCGGCATTATTGGCAAAACAGGAGGATCATGAAACGCCTTTGCAGAAAAAACTGGGAGAAACGGGAAAGTTGCTGGGGATCGGTGCCCTTGCCATCTGCGGGGTGATTTTTGTGATGGGGCTTTTGCGGCAGCAGGACCCCTTTCAGATGTTTATGACTTCCGTCAGCCTTGCAGTGGCGGCCATCCCCGAAGGGCTGCCGGCTATCGTGACCATCGTCCTTGCCATCGGTATGCAGCGGATGTCGAAGAAAAATACCATCATCCGCCGTTTGCCTGCGGTGGAAACATTGGGCGGCGCGGAGGTCATCTGTTCCGATAAGACGGGAACCTTGACCCAGAACCGGATGAAAGTGGCGAAGCTGGCGGATATTGGAAAGGGATTGGAGAAGAATGAGGAAAAACAACGGCTGATCCTGACCCTTTTTGCTTTATGCAATGATGCGAAACGGGAAGGGACGCGTATTATTGCAGAGCCGACGGAAAAAGCACTGGCGGAAGCGGCGGAGGAAGGGGGGGTATCCCTGAAGGGGGTATGGCAGGAAATGCCCCGCATTGGGGAAGTGCCTTTTTCTTCGGAGCGGAAACTGATGACCACGGTGCATCAAAGCGGAGAAAAATGGATCTCCGTCACAAAGGGGGCACCGGATGTTTTGCTGGAAAAATGCAGCCGATGTCTGGATGGAAAGGGGCAGACAGTCTTTGATCATCGGAGAAAAAGCGAAGCCAGACTGAAGAATGGGGAAATGGCGGCAGATGCCTTGCGGGTGGTTGCCGTTGCCTTTCGGGAATGGGAGGAAGAACCCTTGTTTTTTACGGCAGAGGCTCTGGAAAAGGATCTGATTTTTGCCGGAATGGCGGGAATGATCGACCCCCCCAGACCGGAGGCAAAGGAAGCGGTGGAAATCTGCAAAAAAGCGGGGATTCGTCCTGTCATGATTACGGGAGATCATGCCCTGACCGCGCAGGCCATTGCGGCCCAGTTGGGGATCTATGCCCATGGTGACAGAATTATTACGGGGCAGGAACTGGAGCAGATGGATGAGAAAGAACTGGCCCATAGGGCGGCGGACTGCACAGTATTTGCCCGCGTGGCACCGGAACATAAGGTGCGTATCGTCAAGGCTTTCCAGAAAGAGGGCAAGGTGGTTGCCATGACGGGGGATGGCGTCAATGATGCCCCTGCCCTGAAGACGGCGGATATCGGCTGTGCCATGGGGAAGAATGGGACAGAGGTGGCAAAGGGAGCGGCGGATATGGTGCTGATGGATGATAACTTTGCTACCATTGTGGAAGCGGTGCGGGAAGGCAGAAGCATTTATGATAACATCCGCAAGGCGGTACATTTTCTGCTTTCCAGTAATATCGGTGAGATTATCACAATTTTTGTGGCCATGCTTCTGGGATGGGCGACACCGCTTTTGCCGATCCAGCTGTTATGGGTCAATCTGGTGACGGATTCCCTGCCTGCCATTGCCCTTGGCTTAGACCCTGCAGAGGAGGATATCATGGAACGGCCGCCCAGACGGGAGGCGTCTTTGTTTGGCGGCGGCATGGGCAGCCGTATCGCCGTGGAAGGCATGATGATCGGTATGCTGGCCTTGCTGGCCTTTGGTATTGGGCATATTTATTTTGATGAAGGAAAGGAATATATCACAGGGCGCACCATGGCCTTTGCGGTGCTTTCTCTTTCTCAGCTGGTACACGCCTTTAATATGCGGACGGAACATTCTTTGTTTCGGATCTCTGTGGGTAGTAATCCCTTTTTGGTCGGCGCATTTTTTGTGGGCTGTCTGCTGCAGGCGGGGGTCATTATGGCAGAACCGCTGGCGGCGGTATTTCAGGTGTGTCCCCTGACAGGGATGGAATGGGCGATTGTGGCGGCTCTTGCCTTTGTTCCGCTGCCGGTGGTGGAACTGGAAAAATGGAAAGACAGAGTGATTTCTGCAAAAATGGAGAAAAAACAGAATTCTCAGGCATAAATTTTAGTTATCATGAAAACTTATGGATATTGCTATTCTGTTTTGTTTTTTATATAATAAAAGAAAACCAATGATAAGGAGGAATTCCCGTGAAAGTGGATGTTTCTTTAGATTTATATCGTATTTTCTGTACCGTTGTCCGCACGGGCAATATGTCCGGGGCGGCAAGGGAACTGTATATTTCTCAGCCTGCTGTCAGCATGTCGATCCGCCAGCTGGAAGACCGTATGGGCAGCCCTCTTTTGGTGCGTACGGCTAAGGGTGTGTATCCCACAGCGGAAGGAAAGCTGCTATATACCTATCTGGAACAGGCCTTGGGGCTGATTCAGGCGGCAGAGAAAAAATATTATCAGATGGTTCATATGGAGATGGGGGAACTGAAGATCAGTGCCAATGATACGGTCATTGCCAATTTTCTGCTGCATTATCTGGAACAGTATCATAAGCTGTATCCGGATATCACCATCAAGGTGACCAATAAGACCACGGAAGAATCCTTGCGGCTGCTCAGAAGCGGTGCGGTGGATATGTGTTTTGTCAATCTGCCCATCACCGATACGGAAGATCTGGAAGTTCTGCCCTGTATTGAAATCCATGATGTGCTGGTAGGCGGTGAAAAATATCGCAGACTGGCAGAAAAAGGGATCGAATTAAAAGAACTCTCCAAATATCCCCTGATGATGCTGGAGGAAGTCAGCAATTCCCGTCGTTATATCACCCGTTATGCAGAGGAAAACGGTGTGGTGCTGAACCCCATTCTGGAGATCGGCAGCAGCGACCTTTTGATCAATTTTGCCAAGATCAATCTGGGGCTGACCTATGCCATTCGAGAACTGACCAGAGAACTGGAAGAAAAGAAACTGTATGAGATCCCTGTGAACCCGCCAGTGCCCAAAAGAAGCATCGGTATGGTGCGTTTGAAAAATGTGGCTATGTCTCACGCGCTGCAAGGGTTTATCGATTTGATGAATTTGCCGAAAAAAGAGAGTTGACAAATCTTTTTTGTCATATTAACATATGAATAGATATTCATGTTATGGGGGATAGATATGAAGGAACATCAGATGCAGGAAGAATTTGATATGGAAAAAGAACTGCAGATGGAGTTCGTTCAGGAAATGGCGGAGTTTTTTAAAATCTTCGGTGATGGTACCCGTATCCGTGTCCTGCAGACCTTGATGGAAGGGGAAAAGAATGTGGGCGATCTGGCGGAAGCGTTGGAAATGAGTCAGTCTGCGGTTTCCCATCAGTTGCGTGTCCTCAGACAGAATGACCTTGTGAAATATCGCAAGGAAGGCAAGGTCGTCTTCTATTCTTTGGATGATGAGCATGTGGAAAATGTGCTGCAGCAGGGCATGGCTCATCTGCGCCACAAACGTGGGTATCACGAATAAATAAAAAACAGGCTGTTTTTCGGAACAGCCTATCTTTGAAGCAAATACATGAATGATTATTCACATGAACAAATAAAAAGAGGTGAAGGGTATGAGTCAAATCCATTCTTACGAACTGCATGAACACCTTGATGATTGCTGCTGTAGTCATAGCCATGGCTGTGGCTGCGGACATGACCATGTGCATGGCAATGCAGAGGTTTTTGACAAAAGATTCCTCCTGCGGTTTGGTTTTGGTCTGCTTCTGTTTTTGGGAGCCGTTCTTTGGCAGGAAGGCGTGCTGAAAACAGTGCTGTTTTTTGCGGCGTATGTTATTTTTGGTTATGACGTTTTGCTGCGGGCGGTGAAAAATATTGCTCACGGGAAGGTTTTTGATGAAAATTTTCTGATGTCTGTTTCTACCGTGGGCGCATTGGCCATTGGGGAAATGGCGGAGGCTGTTTTTGTCATGCTGTTTTATCAGGTGGGGGAAGCTTTTCAGGAATACGCCGTGGCCCGTTCCAGAAAATCCATCACCGCTCTTTTGGACATTCGTCCTGATTTTGCAAGGCTGCTGGTGGAGGGAGAAGCAAAAGAAGTTGACCCTGCACTGGTGCAGGTGGGAGATCGAATCCTTGTAAAAGCGGGGGAACGGATTCCCTTGGATGGTATTGTGGAAGAGGGCCATGCCATGCTGAATACGGCAGCATTGACAGGCGAGTCCCTGCCCAGAAATGTGGGAAAAGGCGACCATGTATACAGCGGCTGTATCAATTTGGATGGGAATCTGTGTATCCGTGTGGAAAAACCCTTTGGAGATTCCACAGTTATGAAGATCTTGGAAATGGTAGAACATGCTTCGGCAAAGAAATCCCAAACAGAAAAATTCATCACCCGCTTTGCCGCGGTATATACGCCTATCGTTTGTTTGCTGGCGGTTTTGGTAGCAGCAGTTCCCCCTGTGTTGGGCCTTGGGGCCTTTTCCCTGTGGTTTGGGCGCGCACTGGTATTTCTGGTGGTATCCTGCCCCTGTGCCTTGGTGCTTTCTGTCCCCCTGAGTTATTTTGCGGGGATCGGTGCAGCATCTGCCCGTGGGATTCTCATCAAGGGCGGCGAAGATTTAGATACGTTGTGCAAATTGGAGCAGGTGGTTTTTGATAAAACAGGTACGCTGACGAAAGGGAAATTTTCCGTAACGGAGGTGAAAGGAGAGGTGCTGCAGCTGGCAGCCATTGGGGAGGCCATGAGCAACCATCCCATTGCCAAAGCTATCGTGGCGGCTTATGAAGGGGAGATTCCTCCGGCGGAAAACTATCGGGAACTGGGGGGTTATGGCATTTCCTATGAATGGGAAGGCGAAACGATTCTTCTTGGCAGCCGCCGCCTGATGGAACGGGAGAACATTCCTTACAAAAAGGCAGACGGTATGGGTACAGTGGTCTATGTAGCAAAGGGCGGAAGCTTTTTGGGCCATATCCTTGTGGCAGATACCCTGAAGGAAAATGTCAAGGAGTCCCTTTTGAAACTGAAACAGCAGGGTGTGCAGAAGATGGTCATGCTGACGGGAGACAGAAAAGAAACGGCGGAAGCTGTGGCGCAGAAATTAAAACTGGATGGGGTTTACAGTGAACTGCTTCCAGAAAACAAAGTGGAATGGATGGAGAAGCTGAAATCCGAAACCTATAAAACCGCCTTTGTGGGGGATGGTATCAATGATGCACCTGTACTGGCGGGGGCGGATCTGGGCATTGCCATGGGTGGCATCGGTTCCGATGCGGCCATTGAGGCGGCGGATGTGGTGCTGATGGATGATGATATCGGCAAGCTGGCAGTGGGAATGAAAATTGCCAAAAGCACAAGAAAGATCATTCATCAGAATATCATATTGGCTTTAGGGCTTAAAATTCTCGTATTGCTTCTTTCCATCCCCGGCATTGCGACCATGTGGATGGCGGTATTTGCCGATGTGGGCGTGTGTGTGCTGGCAATTCTGAATTCCATGAGGAAAAAAGATTAAAAAAAGTGAACCGAACCATTTTGTGCGGACAGCACAAAAAAGACTTTTGCAGAATTAAATT
>CALFPN010000154.1 GCA_937919015.1 uncultured Clostridia bacterium | reverse complement strand
TTTCTGCCATTTGTGTTTGGGTCATATCTTTATCTTCTCTTAAATCTCTGATTCTGCGGTACATATGGATCACCTCAAAATAAAGATAAACTAGCGAGAAATCCGCTATTGATTTTAGCGAATAAATCGCTAAAATATAATGTGAGGTGATGGATATGGAATTATACCGCGATATGTTATGCAGGATTCTGGAAACGGAAGAATTTGAAATATTGCTGCCAAAGTGGAATATGAAGGTGGAAGAAATGATGGAACTGAAGTGCTATCAGGCATTGCAGGAAATCAAACGAATTCTGGAGGATGACGAGCTGGATGACGAAGAATGTTTTGAAAGTATCGAAAAAATCATTTCTGTTTTTGAGACATTGGGCAGTGGGGTTCATGAGAGACATGATTTTGGGTGATAAAGGGAAGCGGGGGAGTGAGGGAAACTTTTTTCACTTGTGAAAAGTTTCCCTGTCGCACTGCTTTGCAGTGCTAACCCTTCAAAAACCCGCTTGGGGCAGGATTATGGGGCGTTGCCCTGTCGCACTGCTTGCAGTGCGGAACTGTCCAGCACAAAGTGCTGGCAGCCATTACACCCCACTCGCTTATTCAGTACTTTGCTTCGCAAAGCAACCTTCGGTTGGTCGGGCATCTTCCCGACTACCCTATGAAAAAAGCGAGCCAAAAACTTTTATTTGCCTTCGGCGTGTAAATGATATGATAACGATAAAAAAGCGATTTCCGAGGGGAAATCGCTTTTTTATTCGGGTCAAGGGGGTGACCCCCTTGCAGGGGTATTGAGGACAGCGTCCCCAAGGTCTTTATTTATTCTTCAAATATTCGTCGATGGCTGCGGCTGCTTTTTTCCCTGCGCCCATGGCCAGAATTACGGTTGCCGCGCCTGTTACCGCGTCACCGCCGGCATAAACGCCTTCTCTTGTTGTCTGGTTTGTTTCTTCATTGACCACCAGACAGCCTTTTCTGTTTGTTTCCAGACCCTTTGTTGTGCTGCGGATCAGAGGGTTAGGGGATGTACCGATGGACATAACGACAGTATCCACATCGATCACATAATTGGAGCCTTCCACGGGCACGGGGCTTCTTCTGCCGGATGCATCGGGTTCGCCCAGTTCCATTTTCAGACATTCGATACCGCAAACCTGACCGTTGCCGTCGTCGATGATCTTCACGGGATTACGCAGCAGATGGAATTCAATGCCTTCTTCTTTTGCGTGGTGAATTTCTTCCAGACGGGCGGGCATTTCTGCTTCGGAACGGCGGTATACGATGTAAACATGTTCTGCGCCCATACGTTTTGCGCATCTTGCCGCGTCCATGGCAACGTTGCCGCCGCCCACAACAGCCACTGCTTTGGAATTGCGGATTGGGGTGTCGTATTCGGACAGGTATGCTTTCATCAGGTTGATTCTTGTCAGATATTCGTTGGCAGAGTAAACGCCAACCAGTGCTTCGCCGGGGATGCCCATGAAGGAGGGCAGACCTGCGCCTGTGCCTACGAATACGGCGTCAAAGCCCATGTCTTCGATGATTTCATCGATGGACAGAACCTTACCGATGACCATGTTTGTCATGATATTTACGCCCAGCGCGGACAGCTTGTCGATTTCTTTCTGGACGATGGCCTTGGGCAGACGGAATTCAGGGATACCGTAAACCAGTACGCCGCCGGCTTTGTGGAATGCTTCGAACATGGTCACTTCGTAGCCTTCTTTTGCCAGATCGCCCGCACAGGCCAGAGAGGAAGGGCCGGAACCGATGACAGCCACTTTCTTGCCGTTGGTGGCGGGTCTTTCGGGCATTTCATCGCAATTTGCCATGTACCAGTCTGCAACGAAACGTTCCAGTCTGCCGATGGCTACGGCTTCGCCTTTGATGCCTCGAACGCATTTAGATTCGCACTGGCTTTCCTGAGGACAAACACGGCCGCAGACTGCGGGCAGGGCGTTTGTGGAAGTGATGATCTTGTATGCTTCCATGAAGTCACCGGCTGCTACTTTTTCAATGAATTCGGGAATGCGAACGTTTACGGGACAGCCTGTGACACAGGGTTTATGTTTGCAGTTCAGGCATCTGGTTGCTTCTTCGATGGCCATTTCTGCTGTGTAGCCCAAAGCTACTTCTTCAAAGTTTTTATTTCTTACATCAGGTGCCTGTTCGGGCATTCTGATTTTTTCGGGGCTCATATTTGCCATAGTTTCCGTACCTCCTTATTTGATGAGTTCCTTTGCCAGCTTATCCATACGGCAGAGGTGGGTTTCTGTCAGTTCCGCTTCTCTTGCTTTGTAAATGGAGTTACGGTTCATCAGTTCGTCAAAGTCTACTTCGTGGCCGTCAAAGTCGGGGCCGTCCACGCAGGCAAATTTGATTTTGCCGCCTACGGTCACGCGGCAGCCGCCGCACATGCCTGTACCGTCGATCATGATGGGGTTCAGGGATACGATGGTCTTGATGCCGAAGGGTTTTGTGGTCAGGCTGACAAATTTCATCATGGGGATGGGGCCGATGGCAATCACTGCATCATACTTGTTGCCGGCTTCGATCAGGGATTTCAGTTTGTCTGTAACAAAACCCTGTTCCCCCTGAGAACCGTCATCAGTCATCAGGTAGAAGTTGCTGGAAACGGCCTTCATTTCGTCTTCCAAAATCACGATGTCTTTATTTCTGAAACCGGCGATGACATCTACTTCCACGCCCAGTTCGTGCAGGGCCTTTGCCTGAGGATATGCAATGGCACAGCCTACGCCGCCGCCCACAACAGCAACTTTTTTCATGCCGTCATATTCTGTGGCAACACCCAGAGGGCCAACGAAGTCCAGAATGGAATCTCCGATTTCTTTTGCAGCCAGCATTTTTGTGGAAAGGCCGACTTTCTGGAAGATAATGGTCACAGTGCCTTTTTCTCTGTTGTAATCGGCGATGGTCAGGGGGACTCTTTCGCTGAATTCATCCACACGGAAGATGATGAACTGACCTGCCTGGGCCTTCTTTGCCACGAAGGGGGCTTCGATCTCCAGCAGGGTTACCATGCTGTTGAGCTCTCTTTTATTTACGATACGAAACATGAGGTTCCTTCCTTTCTATATTTGGGTTTTCCAAAAGGGTTTTCTTTCGGTCATAGATTTGTTATGATAGAATCGTGTTTATCATAACACAAATAAGTACCCGAAAAAAGACGGAAAAACGCCATTTTTTCTCTCGGGGAAAGGACAAAAGTTTGTGGGGAACGAACAATGGTGGGGCGTTGTTCGTCCTGAGATGAAAAGACAGGAGGAGGTTCTGTTATGGAAGAAAAAAGATATACCTTGGATGATTTTGTAGAGGTGATGAAGGCTTTGCGAGGAGAAAACGGCTGCCCTTGGGACAGAGTACAGACCCACGAAAGCCTGCGCATGGATATGCTGGAGGAAGCCTACGAGGTGGCAAATGCCATTGATAACAGTGATATGCCCAATCTTTGCGAAGAACTGGGGGATGTGCTGATGCAGGTGGTGTTCCATGCCCGTATTGAGGAAGAAAAAGGGGAGGACGCAGCCTTTACGCTGGAAGATGTGATCCGCGGCATCGGGGAAAAGATGGTTTACCGCCATCCCCATGTATTCGGCAATGGCGAAGTGAAGGCAGATACGCCGGAACAGGTGCTGGTCAACTGGGAAGCATTAAAGAAGGTGGAAAAGGATACCAAAACCCAGACAGACGTGATGAAAAGCGTGCCCGAAGCCCTGCCTGCTCTCATCCGTGCCAGAAAGGTGCAGAAGAAGGCGGCGGATGTGGGCTTTGATTTCCCTGTGACGGAAGATGCTTTCCGGAAAGTATATGAAGAACTGCAGGAACTGGAAGAAGCTGCGAAGACTGCTGAAAATGCCGATATTGAGGAAGAATTCGGGGATATTTTGTTTGCACTGGTGAATATCTCAAGGTTTTTGAAAATAAATCCTGAGTTTGCCTTGACAAAAGCCATCAAAAAGTTTATAAATAGATTTGAGTATATTGAGAAATCCGCCTTTTCCGCAGGAAAAGACCTCTCTGATATGACTCTGGAGGAAATGGATTTACTCTGGGACGAGGCGAAAATCGCTCTGCGCCCGAAGAAATGATAAATGGAATTTTAGGAGGCAAACACAAATGAACAAATCTGAACTGGTTGCAGCAATCGCTGAAAAAGCAGAAATGAGCAAAAAAGATGCTGAAAAAGCACTGAAAGCATTCGAAGATGTAGTAACAGAAACACTGGCAGCAGACGGCAAAGTACAGCTGGTAGGCTTCGGTACATTCGACGTAGCTGAAAGAGCAGCGCGTGAAGGCAGAAACCCTCAGACAGGCGAAGCAATGCCTATCCCCGCTTCCAAAGCTCCCAGATTCAAAGCTGGTAAAGCTCTGAAAGACGCAATCAACAAATAATTTTTCCGAAGGGAATCAAAAGCACTCTTGTAAAAGAGTGCTTTTTTACTAAGGAACAGAGGAGGAACGACAATGAGAGTTGATAAATTCCTGAAAGTATCCCGTATCATCAAAAGACGCACCATCGCCAATGAAGCTTGTGATGCGGGCAGGGTGTCCATCAACGGCAAAGTGGTGAAGGCCGGCGCAGAGGTAAAGATCGGGGATATCATTGAAATTCAGTTCGGCAATAACACAACAAAGGTGGAGGTGCTCGAACTGAAAGAATCTACCAAAAAAGAAGACGCCGCAGGCATGTATAAATCCGTGTGATCGTGGGACGCTGTCCCACACCCTGCCAAGGGAGTTACTCCCTTGGAACCCCATACGAAAACGCATATACATGCGTTTTCAAATAGGGGTCGAGGGGGATTATCTCCCTCGTGGGAGTTTGAGGGTGAAACCCTCAAAGAGAGACGCTAAAGGGGTCTTTTTTTATGGCTTAGAACATATCCTTGCAACAGGGGGTGTTCCTATGGCGGAAGAAAAACGGAAAAACGGCAGACATACCTTACATATGGAGGAGCGGGAAAAGGTGTGCATCGGCGGCGTGATGGAGGTAATGTCCTTTGACGAGGAGGGCATCATGATGGAGACTACCTGCGGCCTTTTGCTGCTGAAGGGGGCGGGCCTGCATATCGGCAAGCTGGATCTGGAAAGCGGGGATGTAACAGTGGACGGAAATATTGACAGCATCACCTATTCCGATGGCAGCTTTACGGAAAAGCACTCCATCCTCGGCAAGCTGTTTCGATAAGGGGTCGGTGCAATGATCTTATCATTACATGCACAGGCACAGCTGTTTCTTCTGACCATCCTGCTGGGGGGCGGCATGGGGCTGGTTTACGATGGCCTGCGGGTGTTCCGCCATGTGTTGCCCCATAAGTCCTTCTGGGTGCAGCTGGAGGATGGTCTGTTTTGGCTGGCGGCGGTGTTTCTGGTGTTTGGGGTAATGCTGCATGCCAGCAGCGGGGAGATCCGCTTTTTCTCCATCTTCGGGATGTTCGGCGGCATGGGGATATATTTTCTAGCCCTGAGCCCCTTCGTAATGGCTGCCAGTGACCGCATCCTTCGGCTGATCAAATCTGTCATCGTTTTGTTTTTCCGCATCGTTTTTACGCCGTTTTGGTTGATTTTTCTGCCCTTTCGGAAACCCCTGCAAAAAATTAGGGGATTTTGCGCAAAACAGCGGAAAAAACTATTGCATTCGTGTAAACTTTATGTGAAAATGAAATTACACCATCTTCGCATCGATTGGAAAATATTTCGGCGGTAGGAAAAAAGGCAGGGAGCATGTTTATGGAAAAGCGAAAAAGAATCAGAAAGTCCAGAAAAGCATCCAGCCTTTTTGTAAGGATGTTCCTGCTGGTATTTGTATGTGCCGTCTTTGTCGGTGTTGGCAAGCAGGCCGTTCGCTATCAGGAAGTGAAGGAAGAAATGGCCGTGGTCACTGCGGAAATCGAAGCAGAACAGGAAAAACAGCTGAACTTCGAAACCCGAAAGGAGTATTATACCAGCGACAGCTATATCGAGCAGGTTGCCAGAGAACAGCTGGGTATGGTAAAACCCAATGAGATCATTTATATTAACCGCAGTGAATAAAATTTGAAAAATGTAAAAAAAGGCTTGACATTTTTTGTACAAAAAGCTATACTGAGGAAGTCTTGTGGCGGAGTAGCTCAGTTGGCTAGAGCATGCGGTTCATACCCGCAGTGTCGGGGGTTCAAATCCCTCCTCCGCTACCATGATGGGGTATCGCCAAGTGGTAAGGCAACGGATTCTGATTCCGTCATTCGCAGGTTCGAATCCTGCTACCCTAGTTCAAAGAGAGTCTATTTAGACTCTCTTTTTTCGTTTCTTAAGAAAGTTGAAAGAATTTTGTAAGAGAACTGTCATGGAAGGACAGTTCTTTTTTTGTTATATTTAGAAAAAATACCGGAGAAAAAGAAGAAAGGAGAAAGAAGGGGACGAAAGATGAAAAGAGTGTTTTGTTTGGTTATGCTATTGGTGATGACCATTTCAGGCTCATTGGGAACAACAGCTTGGGCGGTAACGGAGGATACGGGGACGACAGCGTTTGAAAAGCAGGTCGCAAAAAAATTAACGAGACATCAATTTATGAAGGCGGCACAAGTGGAATCCACAAAGATGACGATGTTTCATGGCTTTGGAAAAGTTGCTTCTTTACAGCTGGAAGCACCGCCTTATATCAATGGGGACGGGATATTGATGGTGGCTGCGGAGGATGTTGGCGCATTTTTAGGCTGGGAAAAGACCAGAATGGAATATGACTGGGATGAAAATGGAAACCAGGTCACGATTCCGGTGGAAAACCAAGTGAAATGGGAGGAGGAGACCGGAAAAATCAAAATAGAGGTGCCATGGAGCGCGGTTGATAATTTTTATGCAGCACAGAATTCTTCCTATGCGCCATACATGGTTCCCTATGAAGACGGAGAAAAAATAGAATCGTGGGAAGGGCCATTTATTGGGATAGATGGAAAAAAGTATAAAATCGGAAAGGCTTTTATTGAAATGAAGGTAGGAAGTAATATTTGGAGCTATCGGGGCTATCGTTATATTGCCAGAACAAACTGCGAACAGAAAGACGGCAGGGTATATTTGCCAATCAAGGATATTCATCAGACGATGTTGCCCAACAGCTGATACCATTGGGATGCAGAGAGCAAAATATTGGCAACGATAGAAGAATATCGAGAATGAATTTTCAGGAGGGAGAAGAAATGAAAAATGGATTGATGCTCTTTTTAGGTTTGAGTATTGCAATGGGGACAACTACATGGGCGCAGGAAAAAGCGGTAGTAGAAATGACAGCGTTTGAAAAGAAAATTGTGGAAGAACTGCCGGAATTTCATTATGCGTATTTTGTTTCTGAAGGGGATGCAGAAATGACTGGAAGTTCAGAATTTGACCATATAGAGATAGAAAGAGCACTGACGGCAGAACCATATATCAACCAAGAAGGCGTTTTGATGGTAGCGGCTGAGGATATTGGTGTATTTTTGGGCTTCGGAAAAACAAGAAAAGAAACGTATTGGGATGAAAACCGGAAGCGCGTGGATGTTGTTTTAGAAAATGCTGTAATCTGGGATGAAGAAACGAAAAAAATCACCATAGAAGTGCCTTGGCACATAGCGAGCTATTGTACACCTGTATTTGGTACAGAAATGTGGATCCCTTATGAGGAAGGCGATGTTGTCCAACCATGGGAACCTATAATAAAAGGATATGATGGTCAGGTGAGAAAACATAAAAAATACGAGATTGCAATGACCGTTGGCACGAATGTCTGGAGTTTTGATGGAAAGCGTTATCTTTCCAGAGTGAAGTGTGAATGGAAGGATGGCAGAGCATATCTTCCGTTAAAGGACATCCATCAAACGATGTTTCCGGAAACGAGCTATCACTGGGATGCCGGAACGCGGACGCTGGCTTTGGTAAAGGGAATGTGGGAATAATATTTGAGAGAGAAGGCTTATGGATGCATAGGTCTTTTTCTTTATGCTGATAAAAAACCACCTGCTATGCAGGTGGAGTGTACGGGCTTAGTGTCAGCATATGCAAAAAACACTATTTTGGTATATTGGAAGCGGCTACCAACCGAATCCAAACAGAACGGAGGAAATTAGGATGAATAACAAAGCTAATGACACATACAGTTTATCCCACACAAGGTATCCTTTGAGGGGTGGCTGGTGAAGGCTCCTTTAGGGCTGTTCATAAAATGTTCATAAAATGATATTCCAGATAGAAGAAATCGGGAAATTCTTTTTCGGCAAAGGCGATCAGTTCCGCAGGAAAGTTCTTTGGCAGGAGGGACTTTGTGCCGATGCAGATGCCGCCGATTTTTTCGGCTAATTTCTGGCTGGGAATATTATTTTTCTTTATCTTGCTGTAGAAATAATTATTTTTTAGCAGCATTTTTGCGTGATTCAGAAAGGGAGGCAATACTTCAGCAGAGACTCCTTTTTTCTGATATTCCGGCAGCAGATCAATGCCCAGTTCGGGTGTATCAGAAAATACCCATTGCAGTTGACAGAAACCGCAGAAGGCCCCGT
>CALFPN010000153.1 GCA_937919015.1 uncultured Clostridia bacterium | reverse complement strand
CTGAACGAGATCGTGCAGCTGGTCGGTAAGGACTCCCTGTCCGCCGGCGACCAGCT
The DNA here is from genome assembly GCA_937919015.1 of uncultured Clostridia bacterium. Lineage (GTDB taxonomy): Bacteria > Bacillota > Clostridia > Lachnospirales > Anaerotignaceae > Anaerotignum_A. The sequence goes on along the minus strand of CALFPN010000153.1, from coordinate 23,448 downwards.
GACTCTGGAAACCGCCCGTATGATCCGCGAGGACTTCCTGCAGCAGAACGGCTTTATGGAGGTCGACTGGTTCTCCAGCTATGACCGCCAGGAGAAGCTGCTGTCCATGATCCTGGACTACGACAAGCTGTGCCGCGCCGCCATTGAGAAGGGCGCTCCCGCCGCCGAGCTGTTCGGTATCGGTGCCCGCGAGAAGATCGGCCGTGCCAAGTCCGTTCCCGAGGATGAGTATGTTCAGGCTTATGCTGCCATGCGTGAGACCATGGAGCAGGAAATCGATGCAGTTGTGGAAAAGGCAGGTGAGGAACTGTGATCCGAGAGTATAGAACAATTCAGGAGATCGTGTCTCCTCTGATGATGGTCAAGATGGTCGAGAATGTCACCTACGACGAGCTGGTCGAGGTGGAGCTTCCCGACGGTTCCATCCGCCGCGGCAAGGTGCTGGAAGTCAACGGCGATACCGCTGTTGTCCAGCTGTTTGAGTCTGCCGCCGGAATCAACCTGGCCCAGTCCAAGGTTCGCTTCCTGGGTCACCCCCTGCAGCTGGGCGTGTCCGGCGATATGCTGGGCCGCGTCTTCAACGGCATGGGCCAGCCCATCGACGGCGGCCCCGCCATTCTGGCCGAGGAGTACCGGGACATCAACGGCCTGCCCATGAACCCCGCTGCCCGTGACTACCCCAACGAGTTTATCCAGACCGGTATCTCCACCATTGACGGTTTGAATACCCTGGTTCGTGGTCAGAAGCTGCCCATCTTCTCCGGCTCCGGTCTGCCTCATGCAAATCTGGCGGTTCAGATCGCAAGACAGGCCAAGGTACGCGGCACAGATTCCAAATTTGCAGTAGTATTTGCTGCCATCGGTATCACATTTGAAGATGCTGAATTCTTTATCAATGACTTTAAACAGACAGGTGCCATCGACCGTTCTGTCGTATTTATCAATTTGGCAAATGACCCTGCTGTAGAACGTATCTGTACACCCAAAATGGCACTGACCGCTGCGGAATATCTGGCATTTGAACAGGATATGCATGTTCTAGTCATCCTGACGGATATCACAAACTATGCAGAAGCCCTCCGTGAAGTATCTGCGGCGAAGAAGGAAGTTCCCGGCCGCCGTGGTTACCCCGGTTACCTTTATACAGACTTGGCGACCATGTATGAACGGGCCGGCCGTATGAAAGGGCACGAAGGTTCTATCACCATGATCCCTATCCTGACTATGCCCGAAGATGATAAGACCCATCCGATCCCTGACCTGACAGGCTATATCACAGAAGGTCAGATCATCCTGAGCAGAGAACTGGATAAAAAAGGCATCCAGCCTCCCATCAACGTTCTGCCTTCTCTGTCTCGTCTGAAGGATAAGGGGATTGGTAAAGGCAAAACAAGAGAAGACCATGCGGATACCATGAACCAGCTGTTTGCGGCATATTCCCGTGGTAAGGATGCAAAGGAACTGATGGCTATTCTGGGCGAATCTGCATTGTCCGATGTAGACCTGATTTACGCAAAATTTGCTGATGAATTTGAAAAACAGTACGTTTCTCAGGGCTTCCGTACAGACAGAACCATCGAACAGACGCTGGAAACAGGCTGGAGCCTGCTGCGTATGCTGCCGAAGAGTGAACTGAAACGTATTCGTGACGAATATCTGGAAAAATATCTGAACAGCGGGGAGTGATGAAGTGTGGCTAGATTGAATGTCAACCCCACCCGTATGGAAATGACCCGCTTAAAGGGTCAGCTGAAAACAGCGACCAGAGGTCATAAACTGCTGAAAGATAAGCTGGATGAACTGATGAAACAGTTCATGGAGATTGTAAGGGAAAATAAACGTCTGCGTGAAGAAGCGGAGAAAGCATTGGAAGATGCTTATAAAAACTTCATCATTGCAAGAGCGGTTCTGAGTGAAGCCAGCCTTGGCGAAGCCCTGATGATCCCCCAGCAGGCCGTATCCGTAAAGGTTACGAACAGAAACATCATGAGCGTGAATGTTCCTGTGTTTGACTTCCATAAGGAAGGAGATACGGGCAACATCTATCCTTATGGTATGGCATTCACATCCGGTGAATTGGACAGTGCGATGATTTCTTTTTCCGATGCTATGGAGCCTCTGCTCCGTCTGGCAGAATCTGAAAAATCCGCACAGCTTCTGGCCCAGGAAATCGAACGTACCCGCCGTCGCGTAAATGCGCTGGAAAACGTTATGATTCCCAATTATCAGGAGACTATCAAATATATCACCATGAAGCTGGAAGAAAACGAAAGAGCCAATACCACACGCTTGATGAAGGTGAAAGACATGGTTGCGAAAAAAGCCATCGAAGACAGAAAAAAACAGGACGAGATTGCCTGTCAGAGATGTGTTCAGCATAATGCTTGAATATTATAAAAATGCCCCCTTTTGGGGGCTTTTTTATTGCCTGAAAATCACCCTTTTTCCATATTTGCATAAACTAAAAAGGAATGAAGGGGGCGGGTGGATATGGTAAAGGTCAGCTTATGTATGATCGTACGGGACGAGGAGAAAGTGCTGGAGCGGTGTCTGGAAAGCATTGTGGATATGGTGGATGAGATCGTTATTGTGGATACCGGTTCTGTGGACAGTACGAAAGAAATTGCTGGGAAATTTACGGACAAAATTTACGATTTTCCATGGATCGATGATTTTGCGGCAGCCAGAAATGTTTCTTTCTCTAAAGGTACAGGAGAGTATCTGATGTGGATGGATGCAGATGATATATTTCCGGCATCGGAAAAACGGAAGTTTTTTGATCTGAAGGAGAAACTGCAGCAGGAGCCTTGTGATGTGGTGATGATGCTTTATGATGCCGGATTTGACAAAAATGGAAAAGTATCCTTTTCTTATTACAGAGAGCGGTTGATTCGAAATTGTTCTTTGGCAAACTGGAAAGGATGCGTACATGAGGTCATTCCGCCCTTTGGAAAAGTGCAATATGAGGAGATCCATTTTGAACATCGAAAAGCAGAAACGGAGTATTCTGACCGTAATCTGCGTATTTACGAAAAGATGCTTTCCAATGGGCAAAAATTGGATGCAAGAGAACAGTTCTATTATGGCCGGGAATGTTATTATCATGGAAAATATGAAAAAGCGGAGGAAGCATTTGAAAACTTTTTGAAAGAACCGTCAGCATGGCTGGAAAATAAGCTGGAAGCGGTACGATTTCTTTCCTACAGCCTGCAGGCCATGGGGAAGAAGGAAAAAGCCTTTGATGTGCTGCTGCAGGGGCTGCGGCTGGCACCGCCCACGGGAGAACTTTGCTGTGAGATTGGCGGATATTTTTATGACAAAGAAGAATGGGAGAATGCTGCTTTCTGGTATGAAAATGCGTTGCATGCGGAAAAACGGACGGAAAAAGGAGCCTTTGTGCTGGAGGAATGTTACGGTTATCTACCTTGTATTCAGCTTTGTGTCTGCTATGATCGCTTGGGGGATGATGAGAGAGCCAAGATGTATAATGAAATGGCCGGTGTGCTGAATCCGGATTCGGAAGCTGTTCGAAAAAACAGAACGTATTTTTCAGCAAAAGAAAAGAGCAGCTTCATTTCAAAATGAAACTGCTTAGATAGAATAAATTTCTTTCATCAATTTGCAGAAGGCCGTCATCTGAGGAGTGATGGCTTTCTGTTCATGGTGCAGCATCTGTAGCCAAACGGTGAAGTTCAGTTCAGGCACATTCAGTACGCAGAGCTCCCTCTTTTCCACAGCATCCTGAATCAGATAATGGGGTAGGAGGGCGATGCCGCAATTTTGTTTTGCCAGTTCCATGGCACCGCTGGGATTCCAAATGTCAAAACGGGGTTTAATAATGTATTCCAGCGTTTTTTTGGTATCTTCATTGGACATATCGGAAAAATAAAACTGCTGGTTTGTGATGATGACGTCATTTTCTGCAATTTCTGACAAAGAAATAGTCTCTTTTTTTGTCAGTGGATGGGAAGGAGCAACGGCGAAAACAAAGCTTGTTTCTTTCAGAATTGTTTTTTTGAAATGCTTTGTACTGCGTTTATCATGGGTTACAATGGCAAGATCTACTTCATTTTGGGAAAGCAGGCGTTCTGCATCGAAAACATTATCTGCTGTTTTTACGATGATATCCACTTTTGGATGGTGTGTATGGAATTCCCGCAGAATTGTGGGTAACACAGCAATGATGAGGGAATCCAGTGCGGCAATACGGAGCGTTCCCTGCAGTTCCAGTTCCTCCCCGCCGATAGAAGAAATTTTCTGGGAAAGATCGATCATTTTCTGTGCGTGGGTTTCCAATTCACGGCCCTTTTCGGTTACATAAATCTTTTTGCCAATGCGGTCAAAGAGCTGAACATTCAGTTCTTCTTCCAGCTGTTGGATCTGAACAGTGACAGTGGACTGGGAATAGCGCAGCTGCTCTGCGGCCTTGGAAAAACTACCGGTTTCAACAATTTTTAAAAATGTGATTAAATTGCGCAATTCCATTTTTGGTACCTCCTGTCGAATTTTGTTGCAATTGAATACATATTAACATAAAAACGGACTTTTGTTAAATTCAATAAATGAAACATCGATATTAAAAAAAATAATGATCTGGACAAAAAAAGACCCGCCCTTGTGGACGGATCTCAAAATCAGATATGATAATATTCTTTTAGTAAATGGTAGAAGGCATTCATTTGAGGGGTAATGGTTTTGCGATGGTGGCAAACGGTTTGCAGCCAAACAGTAAAATTCGGTTCGGGTACATCCAGTATGCAAAGCTCTCTTTTTTTCACTGCATTCTCCAGCAGATAGTCAGGCAGAAGAGTGATCCCGATGCCGCATTTGGCTGCTTCCATGGCACCAATGGGATTCCATATATCGAAAACAGGGTCGATGATCTGACTTAAATGCTTTGTTTCCTCACCGGAGAGTTCGGAAAAAGAGAACTGCTGATTCATGATGATGACATCGTATTGAGAGATATCCTCCAAGGTGATGTTTTTCTGTTTTGCCAAAGGGTGTGTAGGGGCGGCAACGAAAACGAAGCGGGCTTCTTTCAAAAACAGCTTGGCATATTCCTTAGAAGTTCGTTTATCATAGGAAATAAAGGCAAAATCCACATCGTTTTGCCGTAATTGATGTTCTGCTTCCAGAATACTGTCGGCAGTTTTTATGGTCACATGAACGTTGGGATATCGTTCATGATATATTTTTAGGATATTGGGCAAAACGGCAGTGATAAGAGAATCAAAGGATGCAATGCGCAGATTACCGCGCAGCTCCTGTTCTTCGCTGCCAATGGCACTGATTTTTTGCGTTAATTCCAGAATCTGCTGGGCATATACTTTTAATTCATGTCCTTCTGCAGTCAGGAATATCTTTTTTCCGATCCGTTCAAACAGCTTTACATTCAGTTCTTCCTCCAATTGTTGGATCTGTATGGTTACAGTGGACTGAGAATACATCAGCTGTTCTGCAGCTTTAGAAAAACTATTGGCTTCAACGATTTTTAGAAAAGTAATCAAATTGCGGAATTCCATAGGGTGCCTCCTGCTCTAAAAGCGGAGAAAAGCAGTATGAAAATACTGCTTTTCTCCGCAGATTAAATAATAAGTAAATAGAAACGCTATATACCATTGCGAATGGTTCTGCTTGGTTTTAGCTGCATTTGTTAGCAAAAGCAATCGTCAGGGCAGCACTGGCAATTATCGCTGCCATGGCGGGAGGGGAGGGATTCTTCCCGCCGCTGAAATTGAGGATGCAGAGGAATACATAAAGAATCAGGAAAACCAATGCGCAAAGGGCATTTTGTTTTGTGGTCAGTTTTTTCATAAGAAAACCTCCTTAAAAAATCCATGATGCAGTTGTTTTTTCAGAGATCTCTTTTGTGATTTCATCATAGCACAGGGGTACATATTTGTAAAATTGAGGGTTTTAAAGATATCTATTGAGATTGAAAAAGAAAAGCAGAGAAAGAAAAAAGGCCCGCACCAAAATGGTACGGGTCTATCAATGTTACAGCAATGCAATGCCTGCAGCTTTGCAGGTGTCGATGGTTTCCTGATCCCAGATGGAAGATTGTACTTCGCCGATGTGGGCTTTGCCTAACAGCAGCATACACAGTCTGGACTGGCCGATACCGCCGCCGATGGTGCAGGGCAGTTTGCCTTCCAGCAACATTCTGTGGTATTCCAGAGATCTGCGGTCATCACAGTTTGCTTTTCTCAGCTGCTGATCCAGTGTGAAAGGATCTACGCGGATACCCATGGAAGAAATTTCGATGGAGTTATCCATAATGGGGTTATAGAACAGCAGGTCGCCGTTCAGCTGCCAGTCATCATAGTCGGGGGCTCTGCCGTCATGGGGTTCACCGGAGAGCAGCTTGTCACCGATCTGCATGATGAATACTGTTTTAAATTCTTTGCAGATGGCGTGTTCTCTTTCCTTGGGTGTCAGGTCGGGATATCTGTCTTCCAGCTCTTGAGAAGTGATGAATTTTACTTCGCGGCACAGTTCTGTTGTGATGCGGGGGTATTTTTTCTTCACCACTTCCAGTGTGTCACAGATGGCCAGAACGATGCCCTGTACTGTGAATTTCAGTTCCTGAATATTTCTCTTTTCGGGAGTGATAACTCTTTCCCAGTCCCACTGGTCAACATAAATGGAATGCAGATTATCCAGTGTTTCGTCACGACGGATGGCGTTCATATTTGTATATAGACCTTTGCCGGGACGGAAATCGTAACGATACAGAGCCATACGTTTCCATTTTGCCAGAGAGTGAACAACTTCAGCCGTTGTGCCTGTGGCGGGGATTTCGAAGCTTACGGGGCGTTCCACACCGCTCAGGTTGTCGTTCAGACCTGTTGCGGGGTCAACGAACAGGGGGGCAGATACACGTTTCAGATTCAGTGTCTGACCCAGATGTTCTTCAAATGCATGATGGATGACACCAATGGCATTCTGTGTTTCGTACAGTGTCAGTACGGACTGATATCCTGCGGGGATATATGTTTTGCTCATAAAAGCACCTCTTTCTTCCTTGATAAATTCCATACATTAAAGAATAACACAGATGATTTTTTTGTCAAGATAGGTTCTGATCAGAAAAAACGATGGAAGGGATTGACAGACAACTCCTACAAATGTAAGATATAAGAAAAGAAATTCATACAATTGTAGGAGATGGTGAAAATGGAAGAGATCATGCGTTTGCCTGATACGGAACTGGAAATTATGAAAGCAATCTGGGAAAGGGGAGAAACCCTTTCCACCAGTGAGGTGAAAGCTCTTTTGGAACGGCAGAGACCGTGGAATGTTTCAGCCCTGCAGACCCTTCTGAATCGTCTGATCGATCGCGGTTTTCTGGAAAGCTATAAGGAGGGGAAAAATCGTTTTTATACCCCTTTGGTGGCAGAAAAGGAATATCTGGCGGTGGAAAACAAAGCCTTTCTGGAAAAGGTCAATGATCATTCGGTAACGAAGCTGGTGGCCAGTCTGTTCGACAGTCATTCCATTTCCGAAGCGGATCTAGATGAACTGGCGGCCTTTATCCGCTCAAAAACAGGAGGTGAATGAGTATGGATGCAATTTTTCAGAGTGTGTGGGAAATGAGTTTGTTTGCCATTCCTGTGATTTTGGTGCTTGCGCTGTGTTCCAAATTTCTGGGGAAAAGATATGGCGCAAAATGGCGGTATCTTTTGTGGCTGGTGGTGGCAGTGCGCCTGTGTATTCCTGTACAGCTGAGCTTGCCTGATTTTATGATGGGGATGCGGATGGAAGTGCCTTCGGTGCAGAATGCAGCAAGGGAGATGCTTGCGGAAAGAACAGAACTTTATGTGATCGAAGAAACGACCATGGAGCCTGTTTCTGTGGATACGATTCTTGCGGAAGACAATATACAGCCACCGGCTGTCAATCTGGATGCCAACAGCAGTTATCAGAATCCTGTGGATTTCTTTCTGGCGTATCCTGATATGCTTTGGATACTGGGTGTTCTGTTATTTCTTGGATGGCAGGGATGGAAATATTTTTCTTTTAAAAAAATGCTGCAACGAAACCGCAGAAAGGTCCTGGATGCGGCGGTTTTAGATATATATTATACCCTTTGCAAAAATATGGGGATATCAACACGGCCCGAGATTTATTTTTGCGGCGGCTTGCCCAGCCCCCTTTGTGTCGGTTTTTTCAAGCCTGCTATTTATATCAATTCCGAGGAGAGGGAAGAAGGCGATCTGCGCCTGATTTTGCAGCATGAACTGACCCACTGCAAACGGAAAGACCTGTGGTGCAAAGGCATCTTTATGCTGGCAAGGGCAATGCATTTCTTCAATCCCTTCGTGCATTGGATGGCGAAGCTGGCGGAGAAGGATATGGAGCTTTCCTGTGATCTGGCAGTGATGGAAAACTGTAACATGGAAGAAAGAGAAGCCTACAGCATGGCGATCCTGCGGACGGTGAAGAAAGCCAACAGTAAAAATATGGGCATGAGTACGGCTTTCTCCGGTGGGAAGGAGGAATTGAAAGCAAGATTTGAAAATATTTTTGATATGACGGCGAAAAAACGGGGCATCGCCCTTTTCACAGCGGTTGCATTGCTGGTCTGCGGCGGTACGGCCTTTGTGGGGTGTGCGGCTCCTGCGCCAAAAGAAGAACAGGAAACACGGGTGGTTTATGGTGGATATACAGAGCGCATCGTGAAAGATCTGTATGCGGCAAAACTGCAGTATATCGGCGACCATGTGGGCGTGGGAAAAATCATGGGGCTGCTGCCGCTGCCCGATGGGGTGACGCCGAATGAGGAAGGCATGGAATTGTTTACCGATGTGACGCCCTATGGTGCCATGCGCCATTTGAACTGGGTTGAAACAGGAGAAACAGCGTATGAATTGGATGGGGAAAGCTATGAAGACGACCGTTGGTTCCGTATCCATGCAATGATTTTTCTGGCATTGGTAGATAATGCAAATTATTTTAGCTATGAACTGCATTTTGAAAATGACAAGGGTAGTTTTAGTAAAGCGTTTAACAGAGATCTGGCGAAGGAATCCTTTGGGGACATGGATTTGCGAGAATTTGCAAAGGATGAAGAAACATTTCTGAACTTTGTTTCTGCCATCAATCGGTATTATTACGAGGGGATCGATACTCCTGAAGAAATTTATGCGTTGATGAACATGGACGATGCGGCGGCGCAGGAACGGATGAATGAAATGCTTTATGGAAAGCCCGCTGCGGAGGATGTTACAGATCGGTCTATGACTTATCAGATGATTGTGGCGGAAAGTCTGGCCTATGAAATTGCCAACGAACAGGGCTTGACTTCTTCTCATCCGCTGGATTATATCAACTGTGCGGAATATGAAGAACTGGTGAAGATCGGTGAGCCTGCCCTGCGGGAATTTCTTGCCAGCTTTGCGGAAGGCAGAGCGGGAAATGGCTTAGAGGCGTATATCATGATGTTTGCCTGTCAGGATATTTTGGGAGAACCCAGACGGGCGGATATCACGCCGGCGGAATGGTATCAGCTGTATACGGCACTGGATTCTACTTACGCAGCGAATTTTGCTTATGACAAGAGCATCTATACCCCTGAACTGGAAAAGGAATACAGTCTGGGTATCAAAGATGTGGATGCCTGCAGCATCATCCGTGCCGGGGACGATGAACGTATCAAGGCTGTTTATGACGCGATTGAAAGCAAATATAATGCGAAGGGCATCCAGATGGGGCATACGGTGAATATTTACGCCCCTTATATCCATAAGATTCATGAAAGCGGACAAAACATGAAAGTCTATACAACAATTCATGAACAAACATATGCTTGGAGCCGCACAAAAAAAGGATATGGGCTTTTTGAGCGAGGTGGCTCCAGTATTCCAACCAGATTGGATTTCCGCAAGGAAAATGGGAAATGGAAACTGATGAATTGGGTACAGGCGAAGGATGGCAGCGAATATGCCGACTCGATCAAGCAGATGTGCGGCATCTATAGGGGGGTAGCCAATGCTATGTTGGGGCATGATGGAAATACAGGAATGCTCATGTGGCAGAATATCATCTATTACATGAACGCCTATTACGGCGGCATGGATATCCCTGTGTATGTTTCTTCCTATACGGATGAAGCGACCCTTGAAAAGGTAAGTAAATACATTCGAGTTGTACCTATGTTTGAATAACGCCCTTGCAAAAGGAATATTCTTGTTTCTTTCGCATAGATTTCTATTGTATGGATACGATTCCAATAGAAACGGAGGAAGAAACATGGAAAAATTCGATATTTATCAGGACATTGCAGAGCGGACAGGCGGGGACATTTATATCGGCGTGGTCGGCCCTGTGCGGACGGGAAAATCCACTTTCATCAAGCGGTTCATGGATCTCTTGGTGCTGCCCAATATCGCCAATACCTACACCAGAGAACGGGCCAAGGATGAACTGCCCCAATCCGCCAGCGGAAAGACCATTATGACCACAGAACCAAAATTCGTGCCCAACGAAGCAGTGGAAATCACCTTGGGAGACAATACGGAGGTACGGGTGCGGATGATCGACTGTGTGGGCTATCTGGTTCCCGAAGCAGAAGGGCACATGGACGGGGAACTGCCCCGCATGGTACATACGCCTTGGTCGGAAAACGCCATGCCCTTTCGGGAGGCGGCGGAAACGGGCACAAAAAAAGTCATCACTGACCATTCCACCATCGGCATTGTGGTGACAACGGATGGCAGTGTGACGGAATTGCCCAGAGAAAATTATGTGGAGGCGGAGGAACGGGTCATTGCAGAGCTGCGGGCCTTAGGGAAACCCTTTGTCATCCTGCTCAACACAGCAACGCCTTACAGCGAAGGCACACAGGCCCAGCGGGCAGAATTGCAGGAAAAATACGGCGTGCCTGTGATGGCGGTGAATGTGGCCCAGCTGAAGGCGGAGGATATCAAAAAAATTCTGGAACAGGTGTTGTATGAATTTCCTCTGCGGGAGCTGCGCTTCTTTTTCCCGGGCTGGGTGGAAACACTGGAGCAGAGCCATTGGCTGAAGCAGGGATTGACCGCCGCGCTGAAAGAGGTCATGAGCAAGGCGAATAAGCTGGCAGATGTGGAAACTGCCATCGGCGGGCTGGGAGAAACGGATTTCCTGAAAAAAGCCTATGCAGACCATATCCTGCCCGGGGAAGGGGCCGCGGATATCGCGCTGAATTTTGATGACGGGCTGTTTTATCAGATTTTGAGCGAAACGGTGGATATGCCCATTGAAAACGATTATGCCCTCATCCATACTATTCAAATGCTTTCTGAAACGAAACGGGAATACGATAAGATTGCGGCGGCATTGAACGATGTGAAACGAAAAGGATACGGTGTGGTGACCCCTGTGTTTGAAGAGATCACTTTGGAAAAACCCGAGGTATTCAAACAGGGCAGCCGCTATGGCATCAAGCTGCGGGCAAAGGGAGAATCCATCCACCTGATTAAGGCGGATGTGGAAACGGAGGTTTCCCCTATCATCGGCAACGAGGAACAGTCCAGAGAATTTATCGATCATCTGATCTCCGATTACGAGGAAGAGCCGGAAAAAATCTGGGATCTGAATATTTTCGGACGAACCCTCAGTTCCATGGTCAGCGACGGCATGCAGAACAAGATTTACCGTATGCCGGAGGATGCCCAGATGAAGCTGCAGGAGACCTTGCAGAAGATCGTCAACGAGGGCAGCGGCGGTCTGATTTGCATTATATTATGAAACAAAAGAAAGCGGCTGCGAAGCAGACATTTTCTTTTGTAATAATATGAGTAAGCTTTGCTTACGAATTTGAATGACGATACAATCCTTGCAGCTTTGCTGCAAACAAGCGGCGGCAGCCGATTGGCTGCAATTTTGCAGCGATTGTAGGAAAAACAAAAGAAAGCGATTGCAGGAAAAATAAAAAGCGTCCGCTAGAGGAGTCCTGATAAGAAAACAAAAAATCGAAAGAATCCCTTAATTCCAAGGAGTTCTTTCGATTTTTGATTTCTGCGAAATGTTTTCTTATTTCAGGACATCCTCGCAGTGCGGCTTAAGAAATCAATAAAACTTATAAAGTATGTTTTCTTAAGCCGCCACTACATATTGGACGCTTTTATTTTTTACGATTCATTTCTTTTACAATGGCAATGATGTGGGCGAGGGAATCCTCATCCAGCTTTTTGGCCTCCTCCAACAATTCGTTGAGCTTTTCGGGATAGGCATTTCCTGTATCGAAAAATTCCTGTGGGGTGATACCAAGATATTCACAAATATAGAAAAAGGATTTCATGGAAGGGAGAGACCGTTTGTTTTCGATGTTATTGATATAGTTATCTGCTTGTCCCATAGACAAAGACATATCACGAGCGGAAAAATCCTTCTGTGTTCTTAATCGTGCTAATCTTTCTGGCAGAAAATCTTCGTATTGCATAGCCATACCCTCCTTTTTCATAGATTGTACCTTGTGAAAAGGTTCTATTCATGGATTGACAGAGGGTGTTGCTACCTATATACTAGATATAAACTATTGTATAATAAAAAATAGTAGTTAAAATCTAATAAATGGGACGGAGGGATGATATGATTGGAAAAACTTGCTGTGTGACAGGCCACAGGGACATTCCCGCAGATCAAATTGAATATGTAAAACAGGCATTACGCCATGAAATAGAACTTGCCATTGCCGATGGCTATACCCATTTCCTCTCCGGTTTTGCCGAAGGGGCAGACTTATTTTTTGCGGAGATTGCAGCGGAATTTTGCGAAAAAAATGAAGCACTGACCCTGGAAGGGGCAATTCCCTACGGCGGCAGGCTGCGGCGTTTGGAAAACGAAAAAGAGACGAAAAGATTACTGGATGCCTGCGACAAAATCAGCCTCATCAGCAAAGCATATGCCCCTGATGTGTTTCATAAAAGAAATCAATACCTGATCGATTGCTCCCAGCGGATCATTGCTGTATACGATGGACGGGAGAGGGGCGGCACAGCAGCCACCATCCGCATGGCGCGGAGAAAAGGGAGCGAATTACGGGAAATTCATATTGGAAGATAAAAAAGAAAGCGGTCATTTTTTCGACCGCTTATTTTTATAGAATCAGAAAATCCGTTTCCTCCTGCTGCAGGGAATGGGGTTTGTTTTCCAACCCCTTAATTTTGATGCGTTTCAGGGAACGCATAAATTTGAGTAAAAAGCGAATACGGCTTTCGAAACCCTGAAATTCCGCTTCCACATCACCGTTTTCCAGATTTTTCACCCAGCCGGTCAATTCCAGCCTTTTTGCCAGCAGCGCAATTTCCAGACGGAAGCCGACATGCTGCACACGGCCGCTGAAAACCATATGGCGGCGGACAAAGCGGTCATCTTCAAAGGCGGGCAGTTTGGCCTTTTCCACCTGACGGATGACATAATCGTCTCTGATCTGTTTGCATTTGTCGATTGGTTTCATAAGATCACCTCTGTAGAAGAAAAATTTGCCATATGTACCGTATATTATACAGAAGGCAGTGAGATTTGTCATCCTTTCGGTTTACCTTTTTGTTTTTTTGATGTATAATCATATGATAAAATACCCGTAGACCGGGTATTTGAAAAAAAGAAATGAACAGGAGGATTCCCATGAAAAAAGGTTCCTCAGGGAATAGAAAAAGACCTTCCCGACAGCCGCAGATGCCTGCCAGCCGTTACCCCACAAGGGATAATGTCTACAGTTTGCAGCAGGAAAGAAGCAGAAGGCAGCAGCAGGAGGCACAGCAGTCAAGACAGCAGCAGAGATATCAGCAGAATGATCGTCCTGCGGCAGGACAGCCTGTTCCGAAAAAGAAAAACAGAAGACGAAAAAGCAGCCATATGTTCATGCCCTTGATGGTATTTGCCATCATTGCCATTTATCTGGCAGGGCAGATGATCAATCTGGCAGCAAAGCGTGATGATATCAACGTGGAAACCGTTGCTTACGGAACCATTGATACGCCCGAAATCTATACTGGTCTGATCCTGCGGGAGGAATATGTGGTGGAAAGCACCAGAGCGGGACAGCCCTTCTATCAGTATTCTCAGGGGGATTATGTGCCCAAGGGGGCGGTGGTCTGCACGGTAAAGGATACGGATACCACAGACCGACTGGAAAAAGAACTGACCCAGATTGATAAAGATATTCTGGAAAGCCAGAAAACCAGAACGGATCTTTCTGCTTTTTCCGAAGATATCGCAAGGCTGGAAGGAAATGTGAGCCGCACGGTGGATGCCTATGCAGGCCGCTCCATGAAAAACAACCTTTCCTATATGTACACCATGAAGAGTCAGGTGGAATCTTTCATGAACCAGAGAAATGAGATCTGGCTGACGGAAAATGTGGAAAGCCTTTCCCAGCTGACGGAAGAAAAAAATATCTATGAAGAACAGCTGGCAAAAAGCATGAGCTCGCTGACGGCCGGTGAAGCCGGTGTCCTTTGCCTGAGCTATGACGGTCTGGAGGAACAGTATCATCCCGATATGGCGAAGGATGTTACGAAAAAAGAAATCGGAAAAGCAAAAACAGAGTATATCTCCAAGGCGAAAAGCGTTGCAAAAGGAGATCCCCTGTTTAAGATCGTGGAAAGCAATCAATGGTATATTGTAGCGTATCTGCCCAATACGGTGACAGCCGCATGGACACAGGGCAATTATATGATGCTTAATGCCATGACGGAGGAAGAAAACTTCCGACTGCGTACTACCATTGAATCCATGGAAGCAGGGGAAAAGGAAACGAAGGTCGTTCTTTCCAGCTATGAGCATATGGAACAGTTCATGGAAGGCAGAACCGTATCCTTCAGTCTGGAAAGCCAGATCATTGAAGGGCTGAAGATCCCCAATGATGCTATTGTGGAAAAATCCCTGATCCGTATTCCCCGTACCTGCCTGACAGAAAGCATGGGCAGTGACGGTGTGCTTCTGACGAAGGGGGAAAAGACCCAGTTTACAGATCTTTCTGTTGTGGCAAGTGATGATGAGGCGGTATATATCGAGCAGGAAGGGGCAGCCGTGAAAATCGGGGATACCATTCTGCAGGGTACGGGCGAAAATGCCGTGCAGTATACGGTTTCGGAACTGGCCCCCCATGCCGGTGTGTATGTGGCAAACAGCTCTGTGGCAAATTTTGTTGTCATTGAGATTCTGGAACAGAATCAGGAATATGCTATCGTAAAAGCGGGCAGTATCACCGGGCTGCAGCCCTATGATACCATCGTTTCCGATGCGAAGAACATCAAAGAAGGCGACAGCATTTACTAAGAAAGTTCCATCCTGTGGGCAGCGATTTGCGAATATCAGCGGCGATTGCGGGAGTGCGAAGCACGGAGCAATCGACTTTCCAATACAATTCAAAAAAGAAAGAAGGCAATAACATGAGTGTAGTTGAAAATATTAGAGAGGTAGAAGAAAAGATCGCGGCGGCGGCAGCAAGAAGCGGCAGAAAGACGGAGGATATCCTGCTGCTGGCAGTCAGCAAAACAAAACCTGTGGAACTGATCGGGGAAGCCGTGCAGGCAGGCTGTGTTTCTCTGGGGGAAAATAAGGTGCAGGAGATCATGGAAAAATATGAGCCCATGATGGAATATGCCCCCGCAGGGGATCGCATTCATTGGCACCTGATCGGTCATCTGCAGACAAATAAGGTAAAATACATCATTGATAAGGTAGATATGATCCACTCCGTGGAAAGTCTGAAGCTGGCGGAAGAAATTGAAAAACGTGCAGCCCAGAAAGATGTTGTGATGGATGTGCTGATTGAAGTAAATATGGGCGGCGAAGAAAGCAAATTCGGCGTAGCTCCCGAAGAAACAGAGGCTTTGCTGCGAGAGCTCGCAAAGATGGCCCATATCCGTGTGCGCGGGCTGATGACTGTGGCACCTTTTGTGGAAAATCAGGAAGAAAACAGAGAAGTTTTCCGTCAAATGAGAGAATTACTGGTTGACATGAACAGTAAAAAAATTGATAATATAAAGATGGATACATTGTCCATGGGCATGACCGGTGACTATGAAGTGGCCATTGAAGAAGGCGCAACCATCGTTCGTGTCGGGACAGGTATTTTCGGTGAAAGATATTATCCCAAGAAAGGATAAGTAATAGAGAGTGCTTAGGAGGAACTGACTGTGGCTAAAATTTTTGATAAAATGAAAGATCTGATGTTTGGCGAATATGAAGATGATGACGATTACTATGAAGATGATTATGTGGCGGCTCCTGCGCCCGTAAGAGAAACATCTTCCTATGGTCTGAGAGATACCAGTGCAGATTATGCGGCACCTGTATCTTCCGTACCCCGTAAATCTCCCGTAAGAAGCAACAATAATCCCCAGATCTATAGTGTAAATACAAACGTGACCATGCAGGTTGTGATCATCAAACCTGAATGTTACGAAGATGCACAGGAAATTTGCGATCAGATCAAAACAAAACGTCCTGTGGTGGTAAATCTGGAAAAAGTGGAATATCCCGTGGCACAGCGTATCATGGACTTCTTGAGCGGCACATGCTATGCACTGGAAGGTGCGATTCAGCGTGTGGCGAACAACATTTTTATTATTGCTCCCGAAAATGTGGATATCTCCGGTGATTTCAAAGAAGAATTAAAAACAAAAGGCGTTTTGCTGCCTTGGATGAACGGCAACAGCAACGCCAGATAAGGTGGTTTTATAGATATGGAAGCATTGCTGGTACAGGCAATCGGTCTGTTTTTCTATTTTCTGGAAATTTTGATTTTTGTGCGCATCATCCTTTCCTGGGTTCGCCTGGGATACAACAGCAGCATTGGCAGATTTCTGTATAACATGACAGAACCCATTCTGGGCCCTGTGAGAGAGATGCTGTATAAATCCCCTCTGGGCGGCGGCATTGGCCTGGATTTTTCTCCGATCTTTGCGCTGATTTTGATGCGACTGGTGCAGACACTGCTGATCAGCGGTGTACAGATGATCTTCTGATAGGATGGATCGGCAGGCACTTTTAAAAAGCATTCCTGACGGGGAGGAAAGACTCCTGTTTGCAAAAGCACTGGATCAGGCGATTTTCGCCATGAAGCGCAGGCAGCCTGCCTTTTCGGATTTCATGGACAGGGCGAAATGCGCCCGTTTCGCAGAGCGTATGCGGGGAATCCGAGACCTGAATGTGACCCTTTTTGGCGGCACGGAGGATTGCGAACGGCAGATGATGGGGTTTTCTCTGGCAGAGGATGAGATTTCCGAAGAAGAATTTCCCATCAAAATCATAAAAATACGAAGAAAAAGTAAAAAATTCGGACAGGCTGACCTGAGCCACAGAGATTATCTGGGTTCCATCCTTGGGCTGGGCATCGACCGCAGCAAGGTGGGCGATATTCTGGTGGCGGAGGATGCAGCGGTCTGTTTTGTGGCGGAGGAAATCGCGCCATATATCACAGCTGTGCTGGAGCAGGTCTCCAAAACTGCAGTCATTGCAGAGGAGACAGAGGGGGCGGATGCCGTACCCCGGCGACAGACAGAAACAAAACGACTGACAGTGGCTTCCCTGCGGCTGGATGCTGTGGCGGGAGAGGCGTTCCACCTTGCCAGAGGCAAGGTACAAACGCTGATTGGCGCGGAAAAGGCGCAGGTCAACTGGAATATCGTGACCAATACGTCCCATCAGTTGAAAGAGGGCGATCTGGTTTCCCTGCGGGGCTTTGGGCGTTTTCGCATCAAGGAGATCGGTGGGAAGACCAAAAAAGACAGGACAGCATTGGAAATTGAAAAATATATTTGATAAGGAGGGTTTTTCGTGATCACACCGAACGACATCGCGACCAAGGACTTTAAAAAAGTAGCTGTAGGCTATTCTCCCGAAGAAGTAGATACCTTTTTGGATGATATCTACGAAGATTATGAGAGACTGTATAAAGAAAGCCTGAAGGAAAAAACAAAAGTGGAAACGGTAGTGGAAGACACAGACCGCTTCAAGAATCTCGAAAAATCCATCGAACGCACACTGAGCTTTGCGGAATCCGCAGCGGCGGAAACAAAAGCAGCTGCCAAGGCAGAGGCAGAATCCATTCTCAGTGCGGCAAAAACACAGGCGGCGGAGATCATCAGCGCAGCAAGAACAAAATCCTATGAACTGGAACAGGAAATTGCAGCACTGGAAAGCCGCTATGAACTGATGAAAACAAGAGTAAAACTGCTGCTGTATGCAGAAATCGAATTGCTGGATAAAAACGAAATTCTGGCAGAAAAAGAAGCAAACGCAGAAACAACAAAATAAGAATAAATAAGCTGCGGCAGAAATGGAAACGTTTTTGCCGTGGCTAATTTTTGTTTTTGGGGATAAGTGATTTTTACTCCAAAAACACGATATTAAGGGGATTTTATGCCCTGAGAGGATTGATTTGGTTTGAATATTTTACCCATTATTGCGGTTGTAGTTTTGATTTTATTGGATCAGGGGACAAAACTTTGGGCACTGGCAAGTCTGAAGCCTATCCATAATGTGACATTGGTAGATGGCTTTATGGATCTGACCTTTGTGGAAAACAGAGGGGTTGCCTTCGGGATGTTCAGCGGACAGAGATGGTTTATTCTGCTTTTGACTGGCATTATTGCCATTGGGCTGATCTGGTTTTATGTGACATTGCCGAAAAAACAGGAGTACCGCCCTGTGCGGATATCCTTGATTTTGATTTTGTCCGGTGCGATGGGCAATATCATTGACCGTATGTTCCGCGGCTATGTGGTAGACTTTTTTGAGTTTACATTTTTTGAATGGCCTGTGTTCAATGTGGCGGATATTTATGTGGTCGTTGGGGTCGTTCTCTTGGCACTGATGATCCTGTTTGTTGTGAAGGACGAAGACCTTGAACTGAAAAAGAAAAAGGATGAATAAGTATGGATTATTTTACATTTGCGGCAGAAAAAGAGGATGTCGGTACCAGAATCGATGTGTTTCTTGCGGAAAATATGGAAGACCTTTCCCGCAGCGGCGTGCAGAAGCTGATTGATGAAGGCATGATTACGCTGAACGGCGGAAAAACAAAGGCGAATTATAAACTGAGGGAAAAAGACATCATTGATGTGACAGTTCCCGAAGTGAAAGAAGTGGAAATTTTACCCGAGGATATCCCTCTGGATATTTTATACGAGGATGCTGATGTGATCGTGGTGAATAAGCCCCAGGGCATGGTGGTGCATCCTGCTCCCGGTCATACCAGCGGCACATTGGTCAATGCCCTGATGTTCCACTGTGGGGATGATCTGAGCGGTATTAACGGGGAAAAACGCCCCGGTATCGTTCACCGTATCGATAAGGATACCTCCGGTGTACTGATGATCGCCAAAAATGATATGGCCCATCAATCTCTGGCAGCCCAGCTGGCAGAACACAGCATCACCAGAAAATATAATGCGGTGGTGTATAACGGCTTCAATGAAGACGAGGGCACGATAGACAAGCCCATTGGCAGAAACCCGCAGGACAGAAAGAAAATGGCGGTGACGGAAAAGCACAGCCGCCATGCGGTGACCCATTATCGTGTCATTGAACGGATGGAAAAATTCACACTGATCGAGGCCCAGCTGGAAACCGGCAGAACCCATCAGATCCGTGTGCATATGACTTATATTGGACACCCTCTGTTGGGTGATCCTATTTATGGCCCCAAAAAACAGCCGATCAACTTGGAGGGACAGGCACTGCATGCTCGTGTGCTGGGCTTTATTCATCCCAGAACAGGGGAATATATGGAATTTGAGGCACCTTTGCCGCCTCATTTTGAAGCATTGCTGGAACGACTGCGTAAGTAAGTGGGAGGAAACAACATGCCACTGAGAAATAAAGACTTTTTCGGCCTGCGGGATATGACCGCGGAAGATATCCGCTATATCCTCGGTACGGCTGAAACAATGAAATATATCATGAATCAGAAATCTAAAAAGGCACCCCATCTGCAGGGAAAATCTGTCATTATGCTGTTTTATGAACAGTCTGCCCGTGCGAAACTGGCTTATGAACTGGCAGCTCAGCATCTGAGTGCCAATGTCATCGATATGACCAATTCCGTCCATTCCATTGAAATGGAAAGCCTACAGGATATGGGCCAGCTCATCGACCAGATGGGGGCGGATTTTATTATCCTGCGTCACCCCATGGCCGGTGCGCCCAAGCTTTTGGCGGACTGTGTGGAAGCCTCCGTCATCAATGCGGGGGATGGGTTCAATGAAAACCCCGGTCAGTCCCTGCTGGATCTTCTGACCATTAGGGAACAGAAGGGCGGCTTTGAAGGGTTGAAGGTTGCCATCATTGGGGATCTTTTGCATAGCCGTGTTTCCAAAAGTAATATCTGGGGGCTGACAAAGCTGGGAGCGGAGGTCAGTGTTTCCGGCCCGCCCACACTGATGTTGCCTGAGATCGAAAAATTCGGTGTTGATGTTTGCTATGATGCCAGAGAAGCAGTCAATAATGCGGATGTTATTCTGACCACCCGTATGCGTATGGAATCTTTGGATAAGTTTTTCCTGCCTTCTTTGGATGAATATAAAAAATTCTTCCGTATCGACGAAAAGCTGCTGAAATATGCAAAGAAGGATGCCATCGTCATGCATCCCGGCCCCATCCAGAGGGGGATCGAAATTTCCCCTGGTGTCATCGACAGCAAGCAGTGCATTATCAATGACCAGATCGCCAACTCCGTAGCGGTGCGTATGGCTATGTTCTATATCCTTTCTCAGGTGGGAGGTGCGTTCAAATGAAGACCATTCTGAAAAACTGCAGACTGCTGGGAACTTCCCATGATAAGGCCATGCTCCATGATATTTATGTGAAAGATGGTGTGATCGAAAAAATCGGACGGGATATCGAAGTGGAAGGCGCGAAGGTGCTGAATGTGGGCGGACACGTGGTATTGCCCGGTCTGATCGATATGCACTGCAATATCTGCGACCCGGGGCAGGAATATATTGAGGATATTGCGACGGTTTCCCGTGCGGCCCTGCGGGGCGGGTTTACCACCATCACCTGCGAACCCAACACCAGCCCTGCCATTGATAATAAAACGGTTGTGGAATATATCGTATCCAAATCCAAAGAAAAATCTCTGGTGAATATTTATCCCTACGGTAGTATGTCCATCGGCTGTCTGGGGGAACAGATGTCGGAGATCGGCGAAATGTTCAATGCGGGGATCGTTGGTATTTCCGACGGGGATGAATTTACGGATTCGGCGGCATTTTTGAGAAATGTTATGATTTATTCCAAAATGTTCGACCTGCCCATCACCACCCATTGTGAGGACAGAAGTCTTTCTGCCAGAGGGGTCATGAATGAAGGCTATGCGGCGGCCTGCCTTGGTCTGGCAGGGATGCCCAGAGAAGCAGAGGAGGTCATCGTTGCCCGCAATCTGAATCTGGCAGAGCGCACGGGGGCACGGTTACATATCTCCCATATCAGCACAAAGGGCTCTGTACAGCTGATCCGCGAAGCAAAGGGCAGAGGGGTACATGTGACTTGTGAAACCTGTCCCCATTATTTCATTCTGACGGAGGATGCCATCGGTGATTATGATACCTTGGCCAAGGTGAATCCGCCCCTCAGAACGAGAGAAGATGTATTTGCCATCATTGACGGCATTGTGGACGGCACCATTGATGTGATTGCATCGGGTCACAGTCCCACAAACAGAACGGAAAAAGAAAAGGAATTCGATCAGGCGGCGTATGGCATTTCCTCTCTGGAAACAACCTTTGCCCTCAGTTATACCCATCTGGTAGAAAAGGGCTATATTACGGTGGAAAAGCTGGTAGAGATGCTTTCCGAGAAGCCTGCGGAAATTTTGAAGCTATATAATAAAGGAATGGTAGCAGAAGGCAAAGATGCGGATATCATTGTAGTGGATTTTATGGAGACCCATCGCATTGATCCCGAACATTTTGCCTCCAAAGCGAAATTTTCCCCCTTTGCCGATGAGGAAGTGCGGGGGAAAGTCCTTTATACCATGGTTGGCGGCAAGCTGCTGACCTAATCTTACAAATGAGGTGTAAATGAATGTATTTGAAACGATTGGATCTACAGGGTTTCAAATCCTTTCCTGAAAAAGTAAAGCTGGAATTCAACCCCGGCGTGACGGCGGTCGTTGGCCCCAACGGCAGCGGCAAGAGCAACGTTTCTGATGCGGTGCGCTGGGTTTTGGGGGAACAGCGTGCCAAAAGTCTGCGCGGCGATAAGATGGAGGATATCATTTTTGCAGGGACGGAAAATAGAAAGCCTTTGGGCTTTGCGGAGGTTTCTATCCTCATCGATAATCAGGATGGCAAATTGCCTCTGGATTACAGCGAGGTGCAGGTGACCCGTCGGGTGTTCCGCTCCGGTGAAAGTGAATATCGCATCAATGGTACAGCCTGCCGATTGAAGGATATTCAGGAGTTGTTTATGGATACAGGCGTTGGCCGAGAGGGCTATTCCATCATCGGACAGGGCCGTATCGATGAAATTTTGAGCGCAAAAGGCGATGAACGCCGCCGTATTTTCGAGGAAGCGGCCGGTATTGTAAAATATAAAACAAGAAAAAATGAAGCGATTTATAAACTGGAAAAGGAACAGCAGAATCTGCTTCGTGTGGATGATATCATTGGTGAACTGGAGGTGCAGGTTGGCCCTCTGGAAAAAGCCAGCGCAAAGGCAAAGGAATATCTGCGCCTGAAGGAACATCTGAAACAGGCAGAAACAGAGGCCTTTTGCCGTGATGCGGAGCGCATTGGTTCCCAGTTGGAAAAACTGGAACAGGATGAAGCCGCTGCCAATGAACAACTGGCAGAAAGCATGCAGAAAAGCGATGCAGAAAAAGAAACTGTCCTTTCTCTCAGAACAAAATCTGAAGAACTGGATGTTCTCCTGCAGCAGCAGAATGAGGAAATGACAGAACTGCGCGCGGAAATGGAAAAGACCGAAGGGGAGATCCGCCTTCGCGAAGAACAGAGGGCGAATGATGAAGCCAATATCAGCCGCATTCAGGAGGAAATGGCGGAAAAGTCCAGAAAACAGCAGGAAAATGAAGCAGAACAGGCAGAATGTGAAAGCAAAATGAACGCTTTGAAGCTGGAAATGGATCATCAGCAGAGCGAATTAGATGCTTTGGAAGAAAAGTATGCTTCTTTGAGCAATGCCCTGACACAGGATGAAACGAAAGCGGAATCCTTCAAAGATGAAATTTTTGAACAGATCCGCATTGGCACAGAAGCCAAAGGGGAAATTTCCAAGCGTGAAGCAATGAAGGTGCAGTTCCTTTCCAGAAAAGAACAGCTGGAAAGAGAAAAAGAATATACAGAGAGTCGTCTGCATCAGTTTGAAGTGCATCTGATGGCTCTGGAAAAGCAGGAAAATGACAGAAAAGAGCATATTCGCTATCTGGAACAGGAACTGGATGCACTGGAGCATGACAGAAGCCATGCGGCAGAACAGAAGCAGCGG